>CAYMFV010000275.1:0-4498 GCA_964389745.1 uncultured Planctomycetales bacterium
GCTCCTGTCCCTGGTGGCCGAGCCCCTGACCGGGCTGGCCGACACTGCCTTCGTGGCTCCCCTGGGCAGCGACGCCCTGGCGGCCCTGGGCGTGGGCACCATGCTCCTCTCCTCGGTCTTCTGGATCTTCAACTTCCTCGGGGTGGGCACCCAGACCGAGGTGGCCTGGCGCCTGGGGGCGGGCCGGCAGCAGGCGGCCCGGGAGCTGGTCTCCCTGGCGTTGCTGGCGGCCGTGGTCTGCGGGGGGGGGCTGGCCCTGCTGGGCTGGCTGGCCGGCGCTCCGGCGGCGGCCTTCATGGGCGCTCGGGGCGAGGTGGCCGCCGGCGCCCTCCTCTACCTGCGCATCCGCCTGCTGGCGGCCCCGGCGGTGGTCCTCACCCTGGCCGCCTTCGGCGCCCTCCGGGGCCGCCAGGACATGCGCACGCCCCTGTTCATCGCCGTGGGCGTGAACGTCCTGAACATCCTCCTGGACGCCGTCCTGATCCCCGGCCTGGGTCCGATCCCGGCCTTCGGCATCGCCGGCGCCGCCTGGGCGACGGCCGGCAGCCAGGTCCTCGGGGCCGTCCTGGCGGTCCTGGCCGTGCACCGGCGCCTGGGCCTGGGCCGCCATCTCCGGGGCCGGGACCTGCGCCGGCTGGCGGTGGTGGGCCGGGACATGTTCCTGCGTACCGGCCTTCTCACCCTGTTCCTCCTCCTGGCCACCCGCAGCGCCACCCGGATCGGTGCCGAGGCCGGCGCCGCCCACCAGGCGATCCGCTCGGTGTGGCTGTTCACCGCCTACCTCCTGGACGCCTTCGCCGCCGCCGCCCAGAGCCTGATCGGCTGGTTCCTGGGCGCCGGTGCCGTGCCCCTGGCCCGGCGCGTGGCCGCCACCGCCTGCGCCTGGGGGGGGGGATGCGGCCTGCTCCTGGCCGCTGCCATGGCCGTCGCCACGCCCTGGGTGGAGGGCGTCCTGGTGCCGCCGGAGGCGCGGCCGGTGTTCCGCACCGCCTGGCTGCTGGCCGCCGCCTTCCAGCCGCTGAACGCCCTGTCCTTCGTCACCGACGGCATCCACTGGGGCAGCGGCGACTTCGCCTGGCTGCGCAACGCCATGGTGGTCGCCACGGGCCTGGCCGTGGCTGCCCTCCTGGCCGCCGAGGCCCTGGAGGCCGGACTGGCCGCAGTCTGGCTCCTGACCGGCGCCTGGATCGCCGTCCGCAGCGCCTTCGGGGTACTGCGCCTCTGGCCCGGCAGCAGCGCGGCTCCCCTGGGCCCCCGGGTCAGTCCGACATGACGATGTCGAACTCATCGGCGCCGTCATCGGCGGCCGCCAGGCGGCGCTGCTCGGCCACCCGGCGCAGCCGGCGGAGGTCCTCGGCGTCGTGGGGGCTGCGCGAGGCACACTCCTTCATGGCGATGAGGTCGAGGAGGCTGGCGTAGTGGGTGGGCACGTCCAGGAGGTGGCCGGGCTGGCGCCGGGCCCAGACACCGTCCCAGGAGGCGCCGTGTACGAGGCTGTGCACCTGCACCCGGACCACGGCGCCGAAGGCCAGGGCCTCACCGGACAGGAAGGCCTCCAGGGGCAGATGCAGCTCCTGGCCGAGCCACCGGGATACCGCCCGCCGCACCCGCTCGGCGTTGGCCAGGGTGGGCTCGATGAGAACGTCCAGGTTCCGGGAGAGGCGGTAGGGAACGTGGGAGAGCACGGCCATGCCGCCGACCACCACGTAACGCGCACCCTCCCGGTTCAGGGCGATCAGGAAGTCGGCCAGGGCGCGGAGCATCCGGACACCCCGGGGCACGGGGAGACCAGCGAGTATAACCGGTGCTCAAAGCCGAGGGGTGACCGCAGGCCGCCGGGCCAGCAACCCGGCCCGACCGCCTTCCTCCCGGTGCAGCACGGTTTCCAGGCCCGGCAAGCCGTCGCGGAGTGCATCCCGGGGGTAGCGGAAGCGGGGCGGCGGGCGCTCCCCGGGCCAGTCCTCGGTGGCCACCGCCACGAGCAGGTGGCCGCCGGGAGCCGGCCAGGCGGCCAGGCGGGGCAGCAGGGCCGGCTGGCAGCAGGAGACCAGGAGGACCAGCTCCGGGGGGGGGCAGGGGGGAGCCATCTCCGGCGCGGCCAGGTCGACCAGGCGGGTCGTCACGGCCAGGCCGGCGGCGGCAGCCCGCTCCTGGAGGACCTCCAGGGCCACCGGGCTGAAGTCCCAGGCCTCCACCTGCCAGCCCCGGGCGGCCAGGAGCAGGGCGTGACGGCCGGTGCCGCAGGCCAGGTCCAGGGCCCGGCCGGGGGACCCGGGCAGCCGCTCCAGGGCGGCCAGCACGAAGGCGTCCGGTGCCCGGGGGGGGGAGGTCCGGGCGCCGGCGTGCCGCCGGTCCCAGCGCTCCCGGGCGCGGGCGCCGGCGCTCACCGGCCCTCCGCCGCCGGCGCCTCCCCGTCGTCCCGGCCGACTCGCTCCTCGACCAGGAGCAGCCGGGCGATGCGGCTGGCGAAGTAGTAGATGCGGTGCAGCTGCTCGACGATGTCCGACTCCACCCGGAAGGTGTCCAGGCGCCGGGGGGCCTCGGCGGTGAGGCGATCCGCCAGGTGCTCCCGGGCCTCCTCGGCCAGGCGGCGCACCTCGGCCTTCCGGGCCCGGACCGAGGCCGCCAGCTCCACGTCGCCCTCCTCGAGGGCCCGGACGGCGTCGGCGAAGGCGTGGGCCACCGCCTTCTGCAGGGGCGCCAGGACCTCCAGGGTCCCGGGGCTGGGGCGCACCCCTTCCACCAGCCGTTGCCGGCCCAGGGAGACCAGGTTGGTCTCGATGGTGTCGCCGGTGTTCTCGATGTGGTTGGCCGCGGCCAGGAAGGCGTGCAGGGTCCGGGTCTGGGCCGTGGTGATCTCCTGCTCGGAGATGCGTCCCAGGTAGGTGACGATGGCCCGGTGCAGGCTGTCCACGTCCTCGTCCATGGCCCGGACCCGGCGCAGCGCCCCCTCGTCGCCGGTGAGGGCGGCCGGCGGCCCCACCCGGACCATGCGCAGGGCCATCTCGCCCAGGCGGCCGAGTTCCAGGCGCACCCGGTCCAGGGCCAGGTCCGGGGTGTCCAGGAGGCTCCGGTCCAGGTAGCGGGGTCGCACCGGCCCCCGGACCTCGGCGGCGCTCTTCGGCACCAGGAGCTCCACCAGGCGGGCGATGGGGCCGGTGAACCAGACCAGCAGCGCCACGTTGGCGACGTTGAAGAGGGTGTGGGCGTTCGCGATCTGGCGGGGGGCCTCGGCGGCCAGGCGGGCGGTGCCGGTCAGCTCGGGGTGGGCGGGGGAGAGCCAGCGCACCGCCGCCGCCAGGGCGCCCACCAGGCCCACCCAGATGGCCACGCCGATGACCTTGATGAGGACGTGGGCGAGGGCCGCCCGGACCGCCTCCCGGGGCTTGCCGATGGCCGCCAGGCCGGCGGTGATGCAGGTGCCGATGTTGGCGCCGAAGGCCAGGTAGATGCCCGTCTCCAGGGGCACCAGCCCCTGGCTGGCCAGGACGATGACGACGCCCATGGTGGCGGCCGAGCTCTGGACCACGGCGGTGAACAGGGTCCCGGCGAGGATCCCGGCCCAGGGCTGGCTGGCGGCGGCCACCATCTCCAGGAAGGGCGCGTGGTGGCGCAGGGGGGCGGTGGCCTCGCCCATGACCTCCATCCCCAGGAAGAGGAGGCCGAGGCCGAGGAGCATGCGCCCGATGCGGCCGGCCGGCCGGTGCCGCCACAGGAACTGGAGGAGGAAGCCCAGGGTCACCAGGGGCAGGGCCGCCGCCGTGATGTGGAAGGCCAGGATCTGGGGCGTGAAGGTGGAGGCGATGTCCGCCCCCAGGATCACGCCGATGGACTGGCGCAGGCTCATCAGGCCGGCGGAGATGAAGCCCACCAGGAGGACCGTGGTCACCGAGGAGGACTGGATGACCGCGGTGACGAAGACACCGGTTGAGAGGGCCTGGAAGCGGTTCCGGGTCAGGCGGGCCAGGAGGGAGCGCATCCGCCCGCCGGCCAGCTTCTTCAGGGCCCCGGTGAGCAGGTCCATGCCGTAAAGGAAGAGGGCCAGGCCGCCCGCCAGCCCCAGGACCAGGGCCACGGGCTCCAGAGCGCTCTCGGTCTGCGTCAGGGCCGGCATGCTGCCCGGGGAGGATAGCGACCCCTATCCTGGCCTCCCGTGGACGGTCGCGGAGCTTCCGCCGGGCGCCTGGCCCGCCTCTGGGTGGCGGCCCTGGTCGTGGCCGCCCTCCTGGCCGGGGTCCTCGGCCTCCTGGCTGCCCGGGGCGACCCCGAGGTCCTGGGCCACGCCCGGGCCCTGGCCGACGCCCGCCTCCTCCTCGTTTCCCTGGAGGAGCGGGCCGCCGACCTGGCGGCCCGGCTGGCCCGGGGCGAGGCCTCCGCCCCCCCCCTCCTGCCCTTCCGCCTGGACGCCGGCGGCGAGCTGCTGCAGCCGGCCCCCCCCCCGCTCCCCGACCCCGCCGCCCCCCCCCCCGCCCTCCCCGCCGGCCTGCCCCGCCCGGCC
>CAYMFV010000276.1:0-4489 GCA_964389745.1 uncultured Planctomycetales bacterium
GACGGGCCAGGACGAGCCCCTGGTGATGGTCGCCGGACAGTCCGTGCAGGGCGGGGTGTCGCTTCACGGGGCTCCCCTCGCAGGGATCCTACCGCATCCCACCCTTCGAGGTTCAGCGCCGCCCTTCCGGAGCCTCCCGCCAGCCGCCGATGTCGGGGTCCCAAGAGGCCGCGGCCGGACCCCGGCTCAGCTTCAGGACCCGCTCCGCCAGGGCGATAGCGGCTTCCTTGCGCAGGGTCACGCCGTTCCGACCTCCCCGGCGCGGCGGCAGGATGCAGTAGGGGCAGCCGTCCCGGCACTGGCAGTTTCGGGCCATCTCCATCCCCTTCTGCAGGATCTCCCGCCATCCTGCCAGAGCCCGTTCGGCCAGGCCGATGCCACCGGGCACGGTCTCGTGCAGGAACACCCGGCAGGTCTCCCGGGTCTCGGTGCAGGTCGCCATGTCGTGGCGGTCACAGGCGATCTGGAAGGGCGCGGCGATGCGCAGGAGCTGCTCCAGGCCGTGCACGTCCTCCCGCTCGCCGCCGCCGCCCTCCACCCAGGCGCCGGACAGCTCCAGCCAGAAACCGCGCACCGGCAGCCGGCGGCTGTCCGGACTGCCCAGGTTCTCCTCCAGCACATCGTCGTTGCAGCTGTCGAGGAGCTGGTAGCCGAGAAAGTTCTCGAAGAGGACGATCCGTCCCCGCAGCGCCCGCAACGGCCAGGCATCCTCCGGGTCGCCGTGGGCGGCACCCTCCAGGACCTCCTCCACGTGTACCTGCGTGAAGAACTGGCCCTCGGTCCGCCGATGGGCGGGCGCCGGCACGAGGCAGACATCCGTGGAGCCATGACTCACGACCTCGTAGGAACGGCCGCCATGCCGGTAGATGGCCCCGAGATAGGCCTCCCGAAATCGGTGGTGTTCGGAGATCGTGCCGATCTCCTCTCCATTGCAGCGCAGCTTGTAGATGGACCCGAGGGCGCCGCGCATTCCCAGGCGCGTGTAGTTGAGCCTGGCCTTCCCGTCCACGCGCGCACCCCTGCAACGGCTGCGGACGTAGCGGACCCAGGGCTCGCCCAGGACTGCCTCGTCCCGCTCCTCGGGCACTCGCCCCAGTTCCCGCAGGAGGAAGGGCATGTGCCGTCCCATCAGCTCCTCGTTGTCCACGCCGACAATCAGCTCGTCCAGGGGCTTGTCCAGGAAGGAGGACAGGTTGCGGGCGTAGAAGCGGTCGAATGGCGTGTCCAGGGCGTAGTAGAGGACGAAGGCCTCCCTCTGCCAATGGCGTCCAGCCCGGCCGACGCGCTGCCAGACCGACATGAGGTTGTCGGGAAAGCCGGCCAGGAGGACGAAGTCGAGACGGCCGATGTCCACACCCAGCTCAAGGGCGTTGGTGCAGAAGGCCACGCGGATCCGACCCTCCCGCAGACCCTCCTCCACGTCCTCCCGAAAATCCCGGCTCAAGCCGCTCCGGTAGGGCACCAGGCACTCCGGATCCACCCCGAGCTCCTCCGCCTCCCGACGGGCCAGGTCCGCCACCTCCTCGGCGAAGCGCCGGCTGGGGCAGAAGACCAGGCCCGAGAGGCCCAAGGACGCGCAGGCCAGGGCGGCCCGGGCGATCCGCAGCCTGTACACGCGATAGAACCTGTCCTGCCGGATGTCCGGCTCCACGAAGACGAAGGTCCGGCCGGGACGCATGGCCGTGTCGGCCTGCACCAGGCGGCAGCTACGCCCCGTCAGGTTCCGGGCGTGCTCCAGCGGATTGGCGCACGTCGCGCTCGCCAGGATGAGCTGGGGCCGCCCGCCCAGGTCCTCGACCTTCGCCAGGAAGCGCCGCAGGAGCAGGGCGACGTTGCTCCCGAAGAAGCCCCTGTACTCGTGCATCTCGTCGAGGATGAGGTAACGGAGCCCCGTCAGCAAGCCCCGCCAAAGCCCACTGTGCCCGAGGAAGCTCATGTGCAGCATCTCGGGATTGGTCAGGATGAGAGCGGGCGGCGATTCCCGCAGCACCTTCCGTTCGTGGGCCGGCGTGTCCCCGTCGTAGGGCCAAGTCTCCACTTTCCGAAAGCCGTGCCGGGACACCTCGGAGGCGAGGGTCTCGAACTGACGGCGCTGATCCCGGGACAGGGCCTTGGTCGGATGCAGGAGGAGGGCGTAGCTGTCCCGATCGGCAGCCAGCCCCTCGAGCACGGGTATGGCGAAGCCCAGGGTCTTGCCGGCGGCCGTCGGCGCGACCAGGACCACGTCCTCGCCGCTGCGCACCGCCTGGATGGCCTCGTACTGATGGCGATAGAGGCGTCCGATGCCCTTGTCGGCAAGGGCCCGCCGCACCGGCACCGCCAGGTCCTCCAGCACCTCCGGAGGTGCCCAGGCCGGTGGCCGCCCCGGCAGGTGTCCCGTCTCGATCCGGTCGGCATGCTTCCTGCCTGCCGCCTGGTCGCGGAGGGCGTCGAAACGGCGCAGTTCCGCCAGCAGACGTTCCAAGCCCACCTGCGGCTGATCCGCACTTCTCCCAAGAGCCGGCGCCTCGGCCATCGCGATCTCCCGTGGTCAGGGGAGGGTGGATCCCTCCCTCACACGGGAGAGCGCCGGCAGGCGCCACCGTGACGGAAAACCGGAGGCGAAAGCTCAGCGGGATGCCGGCTCTACCTGGGCATCCACCGCCGTTGCCAGCGGGCCCTGCCACGCCGGCCGCCACCGCCCGACGGCGCGATCATGCCCGGCGGGCGGCCACCTCGTCTACCCTGGTAGGAGATGAAGTCCGCCGCCGGCCTGGCCCTCCTCCTCCTGCTGCCGGCTCCGGCCTGCACCCTGCGCGGACCGGCCCGCTTCCAGACCAGCCGCCCGGTTCGGGCCGACCTCGTCCTCCCTGGCGGAGAGGAGGCCTTCACCTTCGCCATCGTCGGCGACCGCACCGGCGGGCCGCCCGAGGGCATCCGGGTCCTCGAGGCCGCCGTCCGCGACCTGAACCTCCTCGACCCGGACCTGGTGATGACCGTGGGCGACCTGATCGAGGGCTACAACGCGACGCCGGAGTGGGAGGCGCAGGCCCGGGAGTATCGGGCCGTGATGGATGGCCTGCGCATGCCCTGGTTCCCGGTGGCCGGCAACCACGACATCTACTGGCGCGGTCCGGGCCGGCCGCCGGGGGAGCACGAGGCGGACTTCGAGCGCTTCTTCGGCCCCCTGTGGTACGCCTTCCGTCACGCCGGCTGCCTGTTCGTGGTCCTGCACAGCGACGAGGGCGATCCCGAGACCGGCCTCCGGGACTGGCAGAGGCCCGAGACCCAGCGCATGAGTCGGGCACAGCTCGCCTGGCTGGAAGAAACCCTGGCCCGGAACCGGGACGCCCGCCACGTCTTCGTCTTCCTCCACCAGCCCCGCTGGCTGGGGGGGGGCTACGGCGAAGATTGGGAGCGTGTCCATCGCCTCCTGGCCGCGGCCGGGAACGTGCGCGCCGTCTTCGCCGGCCACATCCATCACATGCGCTACGAGGGCGCCCGCGACGGCATCGAGTACTTCACCCTGGCCACCACCGGCGGCAAGTCGGAGGGGGACGACCTCCGGGCAGGCTATCTGCACGAGTTCCACCTGGTGACCGTCCGGGGCGACCGGGTATCCCTGGCGGCAGTGCCCGTGGGCGCCCTTCTCGATCCCCGGGAGGTCCGGAGAAAGGCTGTCGGTCGAGAGCCCTAGGCTGCGCCCGGCCTGTGCCGGGCCGCAGCCATCCGCTCCTGCAGGCCCCGGACCAGCCGGATCGTAGCCAGGAGGCAGACGGCGATCGACACCGTCCCGCCGCCCATCGCCAGCACCAGCCAGCGTCCGTCCACGTCGCCGGTGGTCGCCAGACGGAAGCCGAGAAGGACGCTGGCCAGGGAGCACACGAACTGCAGCACCCAGGAGTACCACCAGACGAGAACCGGGCTGACAACCTCCACCTCCCGCTCCCCGGCACCCGTCGCCAGGCGGCCGGCGGCCAGCCAGGTCCGCTCGAGCACGAAGTAGGGCGCTACCAGGTTCACCAGGGGCAGGAACCAGCAGAGGGTGGCCCAGGCCACCCCGAAGTCCAGGGCCCGGGGGTCAACGGCCTGGATGTTGCGAACGGTGCGCCGGAGGAAGAGGAGCAGGCAGAGAGCGGCCGCCAGGGCCAGGACGTTGCCCACCACCTGCAAGGCCGGCACCGGCTCCGGCGGATTCGCGAGCCCATCGATCAGGTCCTGGCCGGAGCTGGAGCCCAGGTCCCACAGGCCGGGCAGGAGAACGGCCATGGCGACCACGTTGACGAGCAGCAGTGCCAGGCAGAAGCCGATGCCCGCCCGGGCCAGGGGGCCAGCGTCCAGGTGGAGGTCGCCGGGGGGAGGCGCGGCCGGAATCGGGGTCTCAGGCACGGTCTCGCAGCCAGAGAGAAGCGTCCCCGTAGGAGAAGAAGCGGTACTCCCGGCGAACCGCCTCGGCGTAGACCTCCTTCACGAAGGGCAGCCCCGCCGCCGGTACCCCCCCCCCGCAACC
>CAYMFV010000277.1:0-4489 GCA_964389745.1 uncultured Planctomycetales bacterium
GGCCTGGCCCGTCCGGCCGCCGCGGCTGCCCTGGTCCGTCTCCTGGACGCTCCCGGCTTCCAGCCGGGCTCCGGCCTTCGGGCCGCCGCCGGCCCTGGCGTGGCGGCCATGGCGCGCTACCCGGCCGTCGTCGCCCTGGCCCACGCCGGGCAGGGCGACGGCCAGGTCGTGGAGGACCTGGCCCGGGCGAGCGGCTTCACCGCGCCGCGGGTGGTCGTCCTGGTGGACGACAATGCCGGCCGGCGGAGCGCCCTGGCCAAGGGTCTGGCGGGTCTGGACGTGACCGTGATGGAGGCCGAGGACGGTGCCGGCGGCATCGTCGCCCTGGCCCGGGCGGTGCACGTGGACGCCCTGGTAGTGGCCGATCCCCTGCCCGACCTCTTCGCCCGGCGTCTGGTCCGTGACGTCCGGCGCAACCCCCGCTTCGCCGACGTGCCGGTCTTCGTCCTGGGCAACGACGAGACCGGCGACATCGAAGGCGCCACCGTGGTGACCGAGCTCGCGGCCGGGGACGTGGTCGGGGCCTTCGGGCCTCTCGGGGCCGAACGGGAGGCCAACCTCCGTCTGGCCGTCGAGGCCGCTTCCGCCCTGGCGGACCTGGCTCGGGTGCGTCCCGACGCTGTGGGCGCCGTGACGGGGCGGCTTGCCGCCGTCCTGGACCGTGCCGCCGATCCGGTGGCCGTGGCCGTCCTGGAGGCCCTGGCCTGGGGTGGGAGCACCACGGTCTACCCGGAGCTCCTCCCCGAGCTCCAGAAGGTGGTGGTCGACGGGTCCCGGGAGTCGGCAGTCCGCGTCGCGGCTGCCACGGCCATGGCGGGTGTCCTGGCCCGGAACCCTGGCGCCGAGGTGGACCGGGGGGCCATCGGGAAGGCCGCCGAGGAGGGCGATGCCGATCTGGCCCGGGCCTGCGCCCGGGTCCTCGGGCTGGCCGGTGCGCAGCACAGGCTGGCGACCCTGGTCCCCACGAGCTGATCCGTCCCCGCGCCAGAGTAGCTCAACGGTAGAGCACCGCTTTCGTAAAGCGGGGGTTACGGGTTCAAGTCCCGTCTCTGGCTCCAGAGTGGAAACGGGAGCCGGTGGTCCCCTGGAGGATCACCGGCTCCCGGCCTGTCCGGAGGGTCGGGGAGGCGGGATTTGAACCCGCGACACAGACCACCCAAAGGTCTGCCTCTACCAACTGAGGTACTCCCCGGGGAGCCGGTGGGACATTCTAGGCCCTCCCGGGCGCCCTCCCAGGCCCACTAGAATGCTCCCATGACACGTGTCGGCGTGGTGCTGTGCGGCTGTGGTCGCTTCGACGGCTCGGAGATCCACGAGGCCGTCCTGACCCTTCTCCACCTGGTGCGCCGGGGTGCCGAGCCAGTGTGCATGGCACCCGATGCCGAGCAATGGGCGGTGTGCGAGCACTTCCAGGGTCGGACCCTGCCCGGCGAGCACCGCAACCAGCTCCAGGAGGCGGCGCGCATCGCCCGGGGCGAGGTGGTGGCCCTGGGGAAGGTCCCCGCCGAGGTCCTGGACGCCCTGATCCTCCCCGGGGGCAGTGGCGCCGCCCGGAACCTGTGCGACTTCTTCAGCGAGGGCCACAAAGGGCGGGTGCGGCCCGAGCTCGAGGCTCTTCTCCGGGACATGCATGGCGCCCGGAAGCCCATCGGCGCCATCTGTATCGCCCCGGCCATCGTCGCCCTGGCCCTGGGGCGGCACCGTCCACGGCTGACCCTGGGCAGCACCGAGGGCCCGGCCGTGGAGGCGGCGAAGGCCGGCGCCGAGATGGTCCCCTGCGGGGTCGAGGACATCGTGGTGGACGAGGACAACCGGATCGTCAGCACGCCGGCCTACATCCTGGCCCAGGACATCGCCGAGGCAGACGCCGGCATCGGGCGGCTGGTGGAACGGGTCCTGGCGATGGCCCGGGAAGGGCAGCCCGTGTCGTGAGCCGGGTCGGTCCCGCCGGAGCCGGCGTCCTTCTCCTGCACGGCATCGGCCTGCACCCCCTGCTCCTGTCCCTCCTCGCCCGGGACCTGCGCCGGGCGGGCTTCGCGCCGGTGCTGAACTGGCGCTATCCCCGGCGCAGCCCGGGGATCGCCGCCGTGGCCGCAGGCCTGGCCGCCCGCCTCGCCCGGCACTTCCCCGAGGGGCCGCCCCGGCTGCACGGCGTCGGCCACTCCATGGGCGGCCTGATCCTGCGTCGGCTCCTGGCCGACGGGGCCCTTCCGCCGGGCGGCCGCCTGGTGACACTGGGCACGCCCCACCGGGGCGCCCGGAAGGCCGGGGTCTTCGGCAACCGGCGCCTGTACCGGCTCCTCTTCGCCGGCGCCGGCCAGGACCTGCGCCCCGGCAGTCCCTTCCTCCGGTCCCTGCCGCCCGAACCCCCGGGGCCTGCCCTGGCAGTGGCCGGGGTCCGGGGCAACGGTCGGGGTTGGAGCCGCCACGTCCCTGGGGACGATGACGGCGTCGTGGGGCTGGACGAGACCTTGTGGCCCGGAGCCCGCACCCTGGTCGTCCCCAGGGTCCTGCACTCCCTCTTGCCCTTGAGCCCCCGGGTGCGCCGGGCGGTGGTCGCCTTCCTCCGGGAGGACGGCGTCGGCGCGGGTCCGGGGTCCGAAGGCCAGGCCGCGGGGAGGGCCTAACATCCAGACCGGCGCCCGCCGCCCACCCCCATGCCGAGCCCCGAGAGTCCCACCTCCCTGCCGGCCGCCGGCGACCCGAACCCGTCCCGGAAGGGCGCCGCCGCCACCGTGGCCGGCCAGAGTGCCAGCCCCGGCATCGCCTACGGGCCGGCCTGCCTGGGCCCGGACAGCCTGGAGTCCGCGGCCGTGGGCAGCATCCCTGAGAGCGCCGTCGAGGAGGAGCTGGCCCGGCTCGACTCGGTGGCCCGGGCGGCCCGGGTGTCCCTGGTGCGCCAGCGGGAGGCCCTGGCGCCCCACTTCACCGAGGAACAGCTCCGCATCTTCGATGCCCACCTGCGCATGCTCGAGGACCCGGTCATCGAGGCCGACGTCCGGGAGCGCATCCGCGTCCAGCACATGAACCTGGAGGCGGCGGTCAAGGACGCCCTCTCGGTCTACGAGCGCCTCTACGAGGTGGTCGAGAGCGAGGCCCTGCGCAACCGGATGAGCGACATGCGCGACGTCGCCCTGCGCCTGCTGCGCTTCTGCCAGCGCCGCCGGCAAGAGGGGGGGGGCAAGCGGATGCAGGGGGGGGTGCTGGTGGTCCAGGAGCTCTCCCTCTCGGATCTGACCGAGGCCATGGAGCACGGTGTCGCCGCCATCGTTGCCGAGGGGGGGGCGCTTGGCACACACGGGGCGATCCTCACCCGTGCTGCCGGCATCCCGGCGGTGATCGGCGTCGAGGGTCTGCGGGAACTGCTCCAGGAGGGGGACATGCTCCTCGTGGACGGGGACAGCGGCCAGGTAGCGGTGAATCCGCCGGCCGAGGCCGTGAACGCGGCTCTGGGCCGGGAGGTCGCCGAGACGCCGGCGGCCCTTCCCCCGGCGGAGCTGGCCGACGGCACCCCGGTGACCCTGCGGGCGGCCGCCGCCAGCCCCCGGGAGGTCCGGATCGCCGCCCGCATGGGGGTCAAGGAGGTGGGCCTGTACCGGACCGACCTGCCGGTCATCCAGCGCCAGGGCGCCCTCCGGGAGACCTCCCTGGCCTCCCTCTACCGCCAGGCCGTGAGCGCCGCCGAGGAGGTCACCTTCCGCCTGCCGGACCTGGACGGCACGTGCGAGATCGAGCGCCTCTATCCCCAGCCGGAGACGAACCCGGCCCTCGGGCTCCGGGGTTGCCGACTGCTCCTGACCCGGGAGGACCTCCTCCTCGTCCAGCTCCGGGCCATTCTCCGGGCGGCGGCCGGGCGCACGGTCCGCATCGCCGCGCCCTTCCTCAACGACCCGGGGGACCTGGTCCGGATCCGGGAGACCCTGGATACGGTGCGGGAGGTGCTGCGCCTGGACGGGGTGGACGTCTCCCAGCCGGCCGATCTGGGGGTCGTCCTGGAGACCCCGGCGGCCGCTCTCCTGGCCCGGGAGATCCTCCGGGAGGCCGACTTCGCCCTGCTGGGGCTGGACACGCTGGCCCAGCTGCTCCTGGCGGCTGATGCCGCCCACACCCACGAGGAGGTCGCCCGGCGCCTGCGCAGTCCGCACCCGGCAACCCTCCGGGCGGTCCGGAAGCTCCTGCAGATTGCCGACGGGCTGGGACGGGAGCTGATCCTGTACGGCGAGAGCCTGCGTCGGGGGCCGATGCTACCCCTGGTGGTCGGGCTCGGGGCCCGGGACTTCGCGGTTCCTCCGGAGAGTCTGCAGGAGGTGCACGCCCGGCTGGCGGCGCTGGACCCCGAGGAGTGTGAGGAGGTGGCCGAGGACGCTTGTCGGGCTGCGACTCCAGAGGAGGTTCTTGCGGAGATGCCGGGGAGCTGGCGCCCCAACCCCGACCACTGATACTGGCCCCCCTTGCTGGAGGCGGAGTACCCGGGGAAGCGTAACCCCGG
>CAYMFV010000278.1:0-4485 GCA_964389745.1 uncultured Planctomycetales bacterium
CCGCCAGGGCCCGGGAGCTCCTCGCCCCCTGCTGGTGAACCCGGGAGGTTCAAGCCCGGGTCACCCTCCAGCCGATGGAGAGGCGGTCCTCCATGCCCGCTCCCACCGGCCCCCGTCCCGTGCCGCCCCTGGTCCGGGTCACGACTCTGGCCTCCGCCGAGGACTGGCAGCGGACCGCCCGGCGCCTCGCCTCCCTGGAGGCGGCGGGCGCGCCGGAGGCCTGGGCGGCACCCGCCTGGCAGGAAGCTCTCTGGCGGCTCCATGGCCAGCCCCACACCTGGCTGGTGGAGATCGGCGCCGACGCGGCCCGGCCCGACGCCGCCCTCTTCCTTCGGGGCGGGGAGCGACGGACGCCCGTGGGCCGCATCCGGGTGCTGCGCAGCGCCGACTGGCATGCCATGCGCATGGCCCCGTGGCTGGTCCGCCCCGGCCAGGAGCAGGACTCCGCCCGGGCCCTGCTGGCGGCCGCCCCCCTCCTCGGGCGGGCCACCGGCGCCCATCTCCTGCGCCTCTTCAAGCTCGACGCCGCCGCCACGGCGCCCCTCCAGGCCGCCCTCGAGGAAGCCCGGCGCTCCTACCGCCTCCTGCCCATGGAGCCCAGCCCGGTGGTCCGCCTGCCCGAGCGCTTCCCGGACTGGCTGGCCGGACACCGGCGCAAGACCCTCTACAACCTCCGGCGCAGCCGCCGGCTCCTGGGCGGGGCCCTGGGCGGCGAGCTGCGGCTGCGGCGCTTCCGGCCCCGAGGCGACCCCGCCGCGGACCCGGACCCGGAGCTGCGCCGGGCCTGGCAGGCCGTGCGCGCCCTGCAGCTCCGGAAGTGGCAGGCGATCGTCCGAGCGGAGGCCGGCGCCGTCCCGCCCGGGGCCCGGCCGCAGGACGTCCTCGCCTTCGCTGACACCGTGGCCGCCGCCTGGGGCCGCCGGGGCTGGCTCGAGATCCTCCTTCTCGAAGGGGGGGGGCAGCCGGTCGCCGCCCAGGTCCACCTCGTCCACCCGGAGCGCACCTGGGTCGTGTGGATGGCCTACGACGAGGCCTTCGCCCGCTACAGCCCGGGGCGGGTCCTCCTCCTGGAGGCCCTGGAGCTGGTCCACCGGGACGGTGTCCGCCTGGTGGAGCTTGGCGCCTCCGGAAACCACTGGAAGCACCAGTGGTGCAACGGCGCCGAGCCGGTGCTGCGCCTGGAGTGGTCCCTGGGCGGCTGGAAGGGCTCCCTCTGGGGCCTGGGAGCCCGCCTCCGGGGCCTGCGCCGCCCCGGCTCCGGTGAGGCGGCCTGATGCTCCCCCCCCCTGCCGCACGGGTCCAGCTCCTCGCCTCCGAGGCCGACTGGGCCGCCGCTCGCCCCTGGCTGGAGGCGCTGGAGACCAGCCTGGACCCGAACCCCTGGGCCACCTGGTGGCACGCCTGGTCCCTCTGGCACTTCTTCCATCCCGGGGAGCGCTGCTGGCTCCTGGCGGTGGAGGACGGCGCCGGCCCCCTCGCGGCCCTCCTGCTCCTGGAGTGCCGCAGCCGCCGGCGCCTGGGCAGCGTCCGGGTCCTCCGCTCCCTGGACAGCCTGGCCCTGCGCCTCCCCCCCCTCTGGCTGCGCCGGGGCGACGAGGAGGCCGGCTGCGCCGCGGCGGCCCGGGCGCTGCCCGCCCTCGCCCGGGCCAGCGGCGCCCACCTCGCCGCCCTCTACCGGGCGGACGGCCCGGCGGCCGGGCCCTGGTCACGGGCCCTGGCCGCCCGGGGACTGCCCGTGCGCCGCCGCACCTTCACCCTGGGCCAGCAGGTGCTCCTGGGCGACGACCTGGAGGCCGACCTGCGCCGGCGCTGCTGGCGCCAGGTCCGGGACGTCCGCCGCCTGCGCCGCCGCCTGGAGCGGGAGCGGGGGCCCGTCCAGGTCCTCCGCCGCCGGGGGGGGCTGCACGACGCCGGTGGCCGGGAGCGGTGGCAGGGTGTCGAGGCGGTGCGCCGGCGCTCCTGGCAGCACCGCTGGGCCGAGGATTCCGGCCGGGTCGACAACCGGGTCCTCGACGCCTGGCTCAGCTGCGCCCGGAACGAGTGGGCCCGCCGGGGCTGGCTGGACCTGTCCCTGCTGGCTGTGGCGGGCCGGCCGGCGGCATACAAGCTGAACCTCGCCGTGGGCGGACGCCTGTGGATGCTCTTCATGGCCCACGACCCGGAGTTCCGCCGCCATGGGGCCGGCAACATCCTCTTCCTGGAGGAGCTCCACGACCTCCACGCCCGGGGCGAGCGCTGCATCGAGCTCGGCGGTGAGTGCCTGGACTGGAAGCGGAAATGGGCGAACGCGGAGGTGGAGATGCTCGAGCTCGAGTGGCCCCTGGGCGGCCTCCCCGGCGCCTTGTGGCGCGTGGCACGTCGCCTCCGCCGGGAGGACTCCCAGCGCCTGGTGCGGACCGGGGCGGAGAACGACCTGGACTGACGGCGCCGCCGTCAGGAACAGGCTTCGAGGACGGTTCGCCAGAACACCTGGAAGCTGTGCGACTGGCACCGGTTCGGTTCGAACACCTCCCCCATGGCCTCAGCCAGCTCGAGCTTCCGGAGTCCGCCGCGGAAGTAGCGGTGGCGCTGGAGGATGCGTTCGAGGGCCTCCCAGGTACGCGGGATGCCATCCGGAACCCGGTACCCTTTCCTCCTCGGAATGGTCTTCGGTACTCCCGGATAGGCGGTGCAGACCGCTTCCCACTCACCGAAGAACCAAGCCTCGAGTTCCTCGATGGCGATGCGGTTGACCAGACACCACGAGGGGCTGCCCGTGGCCGCCGCCTGTGCCCGTGTCCGGAGCCCCGCAGCCCTGGCGCACTCCTCCAGACGCTGCTTGAGCCCCCGGCAGTCCTCCTCGTCCCGGTCGACGACGACCAGGATTCGCCAGTCCTCGGGCAGCCAGGACGCATAGCCCTTGAGGCGCACAGGCAGCTTCCTCAGCAGGTCCTGCTTGCCCTGGAAGGAGTGCACCTGGAAGCTCGCAGTGGGCAGGAAGCGTTCGAGGAGGCCGCGCAGGAACACCTCGAGGGAAAGGTCCTCCACCAGCAGCTCGAGATGGCAGGGACTCGAGGCCTCAACCACCATTCAGGCCAGCGGCGCCCCCTCGTTCACCAGGGGGTCACCGACCCCGAAGTGACCCTCCATCCAGAGATCCCCGAGCTGCGCACCCTGTTCCACAAAGGCCAGTACCCGCTCGATGTCGGCCACGCGGCGGACCTGGGTGTAGCCGCCGGCATCCCGCCACAGGACCCACACGTCCCTGGGGCGGAGGGGATTGATGAAGAAGGGCGAGTGGGTGGTGGCGAGGAGCTGGGTCCGGTCGCTGGCCGCCATGCACTCCTCCGCGAGTTCCGGCAGCAGGCGAGGGTGGAGGAAGTTCTCCGGCTCCTCGATACCGATGAAGGGCGGCGGCTCGGGATCGTAGAGGAGCACCAGGTAGGCCAGCATCTTCAAGGTGCCGTCGGACACGAAACGCGCCAGGACGGGCTCCGCGAAGGGCGCGTCCTTGATCTGGAGGAGGAGCCGGCCGTCGGGCATGGCGTCGGCCAGCACCTGCTCGACCCTCGGCACGCGGCGGCGCAGGGTTGTGAAGACCTCTGCTGCCCGCTCCGGGTGCTGCTCGAGCAGGTACTGGATCACGTTCGCCAGATTGCCTCCGGTCCTGTTCAGGCGCTCCTGGGGCCCCGCCTCCGGCTGGGTCCGGGCGCTCTCCGCCGAGAGGTGGGACACGTACCAGCCGGTGATGAAGTCCCGCAGGGAAGCGACCCGGGGGTGGTCGGCCAGGTTCCCGAGCGTGTTCACCGCCAGGAGGTCCGAGCTCTTGAGGGGAACCTCGACGCGCTTGTCCTTCTCGTCCGGCTGCTCGCCGCTCACCACCCGGCCGCGGCCCCGGTGGTACTCGAGGAAGCGGAACGGTCGCCCATGCGCCCTGCGCCGCCACTGCAGCCACTCCTCGACCACCACCGGCGAGCTGCCCTCCTGGTCCACGGCCAGGTGGTAGGTGATCAGGGGGTACCCTGGCTCCCGGTACTTGACCTCGATGGTCACCGGCCCATCGGCGCCGCGGCTCTTCAGCTCCTTCGCCCGCCCCCGCTTGTCCCAGGCGCGGCGCAGACCGGACTCGAAGCACTCGGCCAGGAATGCGAAGACGTCGAAGACCGTGGACTTGCCGCTGCCGTTGGGCCCGAGGAGCACGGTCAGGGGCGAGAGGTCCTTGAACTCCACCTCCCGGAGGGCCCGGTAGTTGAGCACCTTGAGCTGCTCGATGCGCGCGGGCTGCCGCGGCGCGTGCTGGCTGGTACTGCTCATGCCGGCCTTCGCTTCCCGCCCTACTCTATCCAGACCTGCTCCCCCGGCACAAGGAACCCAGGAGCAGGCAAGACGGTCCCCGGGCCGGAGCAACTCCCCTACACTCGGAGGTGCACCGGCCATGGACGCAACCCCGAAACGCCGCTTCGTCCTCGGCCTGGACTACGGCACCGCCTCGGTCCGGGCCCTGAT
>CAYMFV010000279.1:0-4478 GCA_964389745.1 uncultured Planctomycetales bacterium
TGGAAGGTGGAAATCCTGGGGCTCCGCCTCCACTAACTGGGGCCAGTATCCTGCGGGGGCATGCAACAGCCCGTAACCGTCCACCCGACCGCCGTGGTCCTCCCCGGCGTCGAACTCGCCCCCGGCGTCGAGATCGGACCCTTCGCCTTCCTCGAACCCGGAGTCGAGGTCGGCCCCGGCTGCCGCATCGGCCCCCACGTCCACCTCCTGGGCCGCACCATCCTCGGCCCAGGCTGCGTGGTCCGCAGCGGCAGCGTCCTGGGCGGCGAGCCCCAGGACCGGGGCTACGCCGGCGAACGCACCGAGGTGCGCATCGGCGCCGACTGCAGCATCCACGAGAACGTGACGATCCACCGGGCCACCGGGGAGGGAGCCACGGTGGTGGGCGACGGCGTGATGCTCATGACCGGCTGCCACGTGGGGCACAACGCCGTCCTGGAGGATGGCGTGGTCATGGTGAACTGCGCCGCCGTCGCCGGGCACGCCCGGGTGGGCGCCGGGGCCTTTCTCTCCGCCTACTCGGCGGTCCACCAGCACACTCGGGTCGGGCGTCTGACGCTCCTCGGCGGCGCCACCATGGTGATTCGGGACGCCCCCCCCTTCTCCCTGATCGTCGGCTCCTACCCGGCCCGGTGGCGGGGGCCGAACACCGTGGGCTTGCGCCGGGCGGGCCTGTCCTCCGAGGTGCGCAGCGCCCTGCGCCGGGCCCTGCACCGCCTCTTCCATGCCCCCGAGGGCCCCCGGGCCGTGGCCGAGACCCTGGCCGAGGACCCGGTGGCGGAGGTCCGGGAGCTCGCCGCCTTCGTCCTGGCGGCCCGCCGGGGCCTGGTCGCCGGCCCGGAGCGGGCTGCTAAGTTGGGACCCGCCGAGTCCTAGACGGCTCGGTCCCAGGCCCATGAGCGAGTCCTCCCCCAAGACCCTCGAGACCCTCCTCCAGGAGCACCGCAGCTTCGACCCCCCCGCCGACTTCGCCGCCCGGGCCAACGCCAGGGACCCGGGCATCTACGAGCAGGCAGAGCGGGACCCCGAGGGCTGGTGGGCCTCCTGGGCCGAGCAGCTCCAGTGGGACCGGACGTGGGACCAGGTGCTCGAGTGGAAGGCCCCGTGGGCGAAGTGGTTCGTGGGCGGCCGGCTGAACTCCAGCGTCCAGTGCCTCGACCGCCACGTGGCGGCTGGCCTCGGCGAGCGCGTCGCCTTCCACTGGGAGGGAGAGCCCGGCGACACCCGGACCCTCACCTACGCCGACATGCTGGCGGGGACCTGCCGCATCGCCAACGCCCTCAAGGAGCTGGGCGTCCGCAAGGGCGACCGGGTAACCCTGTACATGCCCATGGTCCCCGAGCTGGCGATGACGGTCCTGGCCTGCAGCCGCATCGGCGCCATCTTCTCGGTGGTCTTCGCCGGTTTCAGCGCCAACTCCCTCCGCGACCGGATCCTCGACCAGGAGGCCCGCCTGGTGGTGACCGCCGACGGCTGCTGGCGCCGAGGCAAGGTCCTGGACCTGAAGGCGGTGGTGGACGAGGCGGTGGCCGACTGTCCCTCGGTGGAGAAGATCCTGGTCTGGCACCGGGGCGAGGGCGTCACGACCCGGGCGGGCACCCAGCCCCGGGACGTGGCCTGGGAGGAACTCGTCCCCCGGCAGGCCGCAGAGTGCCCGCCGGAGTCCATGGACGCCGAGGATCCCCTCTTCATCCTCTACACCAGCGGCACCACCGGGAAGCCCAAGGGCATCCTGCACACCACCGGCGGCTACCTCACCGGCACCTACGCCACCTCCCGCCTGGTCTTCGACCTGAAGCCCGAGACGGACGTCTTCTGGTGCACCGCCGACATCGGCTGGATCACCGGCCACTCCTACATCGTCTTCGGGCCCATGGCCAACGGCGTCACCCAGGTCATGTACGAAGGGGCGCCGAACCATCCCCACCCGGATCGCTTCTGGGAGCTGGTGGAGCGCTACAAGGTCACCATCCTCTACACCGCCCCCACCGCCATCCGGGCCTTCATGAAGTGGGGCGACGAGTGGCCGGCCCGCCACGACCTGTCCGGTCTGCGCCTCCTGGGCACGGTGGGCGAGCCCATCAATCCCGAGGCCTGGGTCTGGTACCTGCACCACATCGGCAAGGAACGCTGCCCCATCGTCGACACCTGGTGGCAGACCGAGACCGGGGCGATCATGATCACCCCCCTCCCGGGGCTGACCCGGACCGTGCCGGGCTCGGCGACCCGCCCCTTCCCGGGGGTGGCCGCCGAGATCCTGGACGAGGAGGGCCGGGTCGTCCCCACAGGCGGCGGCTACCTGGCCCTGACCCGGCCCTGGCCGAGCATGCTCCGGGGCATCTGGGGCGACCCGGAGCGCTACGTCTCCCAGTACTGGTCCCGCTGGCCGGGCATCTACTTCCCGGGCGACGGCGCCCGCCGGGACGAGAAGGGCTACTTCTGGATCCTCGGCCGGGTGGACGACGTGATGAACGTCAGCGGCCATCGCCTTTCCACCATGGAGATCGAGTCGGCCCTGGTGGACCACCGGGCGGTGGCCGAGGCCGCCGTCATCGGCGTCCACCACGAGCTCAAGGGCCAGGCGCCGGTGGGCTTCGTCATCCTCCGGCAGGGCTGGGAGTCCTCCCCGGAGCTGGCCGAGGAGCTCCGGGAGCACGTCGCCCGGCTCATCGGCGGCCTGGCCCGGCCGGAGCGGATCCTCTTCAGCCCCGAGCTGCCGAAGACACGCTCGGGAAAGATCATGCGCCGCCTCCTCCGGGACGTGGCCGAGGGCAAGGTCCTCGGGGACACGACCACCCTGGCCGATCCGGGCGTCCTGGAGGGTCTGAAGCAGCAGTACGAGGGCCAGGGCGCCTGAGGCGCCACCCGTCCGGGCACGAGGGCCGCGGGGGCACAATCTGCCCTTGAGCCCGCCGTGCCAGGGCCTAGCGCCAGGGCCAGCCCGACGGCCGGCTTCCATGACGCCCCGTACCGCACCCACCATCGGCCAGCGGGCCAGGACCCGCTGGCGCCTCGCCCATCGCAGGGGGGCGCGGGTCCACCGCTACTTTCGCTACCGGCTGGCGGCCTTCCTCCTCATCCACGTCTTCATCGCCGTGGTCCCCCTGATGGGGATCCTGCGCCTGGACTTCTGGCGCGGCCACCACGTCCTCTGGTTCCACCAGGCGGACTTCCTGGAGACCCTCCGGGACTTCGTCATCCCCTTCGGCCTGGTGAACGTGGCCATCGTCCTGGTGGTCCGCTGGACCGGGCGCTTCCTGTGCGGCTGGGTGTGTCCGGTCAACTTCATGAACCGCTGGGGGGACTGGCTGCGGGGCTTCTTCGGGGCGAAGGACGGGCGTCTCGGCCCTCGAGGCCACCTCCTGGCCGCCGGCACCTCCCTGCTGTTCGCCTTCCTCTTCCTCCTCTGGTTCGTGGACTGGCACGTCTTCCTGGAGGGCAGCCCCGCAGCCATCCGCAACACCCTCCTGGCCTGGCTGGTCCTGGCCTCGGTGTCCTACGGCCAGATCGCCTTCCTGTCCTGGCGGACCTGCAAGCGCTACTGTCCCTCCGGGGTGTACTTCTCGGTCCTGGGCCCCCAGACCCGGACGGGCATCGAGCGGAACCCCGAGGGGACCGACTGCGCCGACTGCGGCCTCTGCGTCCAGACCTGCCCCATGGAGCTCGAGCCCCGCGACCTCCTGGGCCGGGCCCGGGATCCCCAGGGCCTCTACTTCCCGACCATGGACAGCGCCTCCCTGTGCATCCGCTGCGGCGACTGCGTGGAGGCCTGCGAGCGCTTCTTCGAACCCCGGAAGCTGCCCCCGACCCTGCGCATGGGCTTTCTCCAGGGCACCGGCACAGCCCTCCCGGAGCGGCCACCGGCGCCATCACGCCGACCCCCGGCCAAGGCATGAAGGCGAGCGGCCGCGTCCCCTGCGTCCACTGCGGCCTGCCGGCGGTGGCCCCCCGGGACGGCGGCCCGGCCTGGTGCTGCCTGGGCTGCCGCCTGGCCCAGGCGGTGGCCGGGGCCGGCTCCGAGGGCGAGGCCCGCTGGGTCCAGGCCCGCTTCCTCCTGGCGGCCCTGTTCTCGGTGGCGGTGATGATGGTGAGCCTCATCCTCTACTCGGAGGACGTCTTCGCCTCCGGGATCGAGGAGACCGCTATCGGCCAGCTCTTCCGCTGGGCCCTCCTCGCCCTCTCGACGCCGGTCCTCCTCCTCCTCGCCCCCTCGCTCCTGGACCCTTCGGCCCACGGCTGGCGGCGCCTGGCCAGCCTGGACCTCTGGGTCCTGGTGGCCGTCGGCGCCGCCTGGTCCCTGAGCGTGTTCCGGGTCTTCCGGGGCAGCGGCGACCTCTACTTCGACTCGGCGGCCATGGTCCTGGTGCTGGTCACCCTCGGCCGCTGGCTGGACGCCAGGGCGAAGGTCCGGGTGGGCGCGGCGGCGGACGCCCTGCGCAAGCTCCTCCCGGAGGAGGCCCTGCGCCTCCGGGACGGCC
>CAYMFV010000280.1:0-4478 GCA_964389745.1 uncultured Planctomycetales bacterium
GTCTGGACGCCCTCCTCGCCACGGTGCAGATGCCCGGCGGCGTGCCCGTGGCCACGGTCGGTGCCGGCCGGGGCGGCCCGGTGAACGCCGCCCTCCTGGCGGTGCGCATCCTGGCGGTGGCGGATGCCGACCTGGCCGGGCGCCTGGAAGCCTTCCGCGAGGCCCAGCGCCAGCGGGTCCTGGCCCGGGACCGGGCCCTCCGGGAACGCCTCGAGGGGGGGGGAAAGTGAAGACCCCGGTGCCCCCCGTCCGAGCCCTGCGCTGGGAAGGGGAGGCCCCCGGGGGACGGCTGGTGCTCCTGGACCAGACCCGCCTGCCGGAGGCGGAGGTGGAGCTCCGCCTCGACACCGTGGCCGAGCTGGTGGCTGCCATCCGGCGGCTGGTGGTCCGGGGGGCTCCGGCCCTGGGCTGCACCGGGGCCTACGGGGTGGTCCTGGCCGGGCAGGCGGCCCTGGCCGCCGACGACTGGCTGGCCCGGGTCGAGACCGGGGCAACGGCCCTGGCCGCGGCCCGGCCGACGGCCGTCAACCTGGCCCTGGGCATCCGCCGGGTCCTGGCCGTGGCCCGACGCCAGGCGGCGGCGGCCGAGCCCGAGGCCTGCTGCCGGGACCTCCTAGCGGCGGCCCGGGCCTTCCACGCCGAGGACGAGGCCCTGTGTGCCGCCATCGGCCGCCACGGCGCCGCCCTCCTGCCCCGGCAGGCCACGGTCCTCACCCACTGCAACACCGGTTGTCTGGCCACGGGCGGACTCGGCACCGCCCTGGCCGTGATCTACACGGCCCACGCGGGGGGGGGCATCCGGGAGGTCCTGGCGGACGAGACCCGGCCGCTGCTCCAGGGTGCCCGCCTCACCGCCTGGGAGCTCAGGCGCGCCGGCATCCCGGTCCGGGTCCTGTGCGACGGGGCCGCCGCCGGCCTGCTCCGGGGCGGCCGGGTGGACGCGGTCCTGGTCGGCGCCGACCGGGTGGCGGCCAACGGGGACGTGGCCAACAAGGTCGGCACCTATCCCCTGGCCCTGGCCGCCCGGGCCGCCGGCGTGCCCTTCTACGTGGCCGCCCCCACGACCACCGTCGACCTGGCCTGCCCGGATGGCGCCGCCATCCCCATCGAGGAACGGGATCCCGAGGAGGTCCTGGGCGCCCTGGGCCGGCGCTGGACACCGGCCGGGGTCGGCGCCTGCAACCCGGCCTTCGACGTCACCCCCGGGGAACTGGTGTCCGCCCTGGTGAGCGAGCGGGGCGTCCTCGAGCACCCGGACCGGGCCACCCTGGCGGCCCTCCTCGGTGCCGGTGGCGGGGCCGGCGGTCAGGCCGATACCGCGGCCAGCAGCTCCGGGTAGATCGGCTTGCGCCGGCAGAGCTCCCCGGCCGCGGCCCGGACCGCGGTGACGCGCTCCTCGTCCTCGGGGGCCCGGAGGACCGCGTCGATCCAGCCGGCCACCGCGTCCAGGTCCCCCGGGTCGAAGCCCCGGGTGGTCACCGCCGGCGTCCCCAGGCGGATCCCCGAGGTCTGCATGGGCTTCTCCGGGTCGAAGGGGATGAGGTTCTTGTTGACCGTGATCCCGGCCCGGTGCAGGGCGTCCTCGGCCACCCGGCCGGTGATGCCCGGCCCCTCGGGGCCCCGGAGGTCCACCAGCATCAGGTGGTTGTCGGTGCCCCCGGAGACCAGGCGGAAGCCCCGGCGCACCAGGCCCTCGGCCAGGGCCCGGGCGTTGGCCACCACCTGCTCCTGGTAGGCCCGGAAGGTGGGCTGCAGGGCCTCCCGGAAGGCCACCGCCTTGGCGGCGACGACGTGCATCAGGGGACCGCCCTGGATCCCGGGGAAGACCGCCGAGTCGATCTTCTTTCGCCACGCCTCCTTGCACACGATCGCCCCGCCTCGGGGACCGCGGAGGGTCTTGTGGGTGGTCATGGTCACCACGTCGGCCCAGGGGACCGGCGAGGGATGGACGCCGGCGGCCACCAGGCCGGCGATGTGGGCCATGTCCACCAGCAGCCGGGCGTCCACCTCGGCGGCGATGGCCGCCAGGCGCTCGAAGTCGATGGTCCGGGGATAGGCGCTGGCCCCGGCCATGATCACCCGGGGCCGCTCCCGCCGGGCGATCTCCGCCAGGGCGTCGTAGTCGATGCGCTCGCTCTCCCGGTCGACGCCGTAGTGGACGAAGCGGTAGAAGATGCCCGAGGCGTTCTTCGGGTGGCCGTGGGAGAGGTGCCCGCCGTGGTTCAGCTCCATGGCGAGGATGGTGTCCCCGGGCTCGGCCAGGGCGAGGAGGGCCGCCTGGTTGGCCTGGGAACCGCTGCTCGGCTGGACGTTGGCTGCCTCGGCCCCGAAGAGCTTCTTGAGGCGCTCCCGGGCCAGCTCCTCGACCACGTCCACGTGCTCGCAGCCCCCGTAGTAGCGCCGCCCGGGGTAGCCCTCGGCGTACTTGTTGCTCATCACCGAGCTCATGGTCTCGAGGACCGCCAGGCTGGCGTGGTTCTCGCTGGCGATGAGCTCGATCTGCTCCTCCTGCCGGCGCACCTCGGCGAGCAGCGCGAGGTGCACCTCGGCATCGGCGGTGGCAACCCTGGCGTAGGCTTCATCCATGCTCCCTCCTGTGGGCCGCGGCACGCCTCCGGACGGGCGTCCTCGGGCCCGGCTGCGTAGCATAGCGGGGAGCCATGCGCGCCCACTCCTTCCTGCCCGCCGTCATCCTCCTCCTGCCCGGGCTCGCCTGCGGCGGCGCGGACGCCCGGCCGGAGGGCACGACCCTGGAGGTCCGACCGCAGCTCCTCCAGTTCGACCCCATCCCCTTCGGCGGCCGGGCCGAGGGCGTCTACCACCTGCGCAACGCCGGGGCAGCCCCCCTGCGCATCCGGCGCATCGGCCCCACCGGCTGCGGCTGCGCCAACCCGGTCCTCGAGCTCCCCGGACGCAGCGGCCCCGAGCGGCGCCTGCGCCTGGACCTGGGCCCGGTGGAGGTGGTCCTCCAACCGGGGGAGGAGGCCCTCCTGCACCTGACCCTGGACACCTCCCGCTTCCGGGAACCGGTGTCCCGGCGCCACGGCTCCTTCCCCATCGTCATCGAGGGCCAGCCGCCGGTGGTCCTGGAGTACGCCGCCGACATCTGGAACCCGGTCCAGGTGGAGCCCTGGGCCGTGGACCTGGGCCGGGTCGGTGTCCGGGAACAGCCCGTGGCCACGGTCCTGGTGAAGGGCCACGACCAGGCCCGCTTCCGGCTCCTCGCCCCGGAGGAGGTGGATGGCTGGCGGGTGGCGGCGGTGCAGGTGCCCGGCGGCGAGGTGGATCTCTGGCGGGTCACCGTCACCGCCCCCCCCGAGCTCCCCCAGGGTCCCTTCCGCCAGGACTTCCGCCTGCCCCTGGACGTGCCCGGTGCCCTGCCGGTGCGCTTCACCGTCATGGGCGTCGGCGAGCCGGACCTGGTCTGGGGGCCGAAGCGCCTGATCTTCCCCGCCGAGGGGCAGCGCCTGGCCCTGGAGCTGACCCTGCGCCTGCGCGCCCGGGGCCGCAGCCTGCCGCCGCCGGAGGTGGAGCTTCTCCCCGAGGGGGGGGGTGACAGCGGTCTGGAGGTCCAGGTCCGGGCGGCGGAGCCGGAGCGCAGCTACCGCATCCGGGTCACCCGCCTCGCCGGCCCCCCCCCGGCAACGCGGCGGGGCATCCTGCGCCTGCACACCGCCTGGGAGGAACAGCCGGTGATCGAGGTGCCCTGGGTCCTCCTGCCCGTCCCGCCCGCCCCGCCCGCCGATGGCGACTGATCCCCGGCGCCGCCTGCACCCGGGCCTGCTCCTGCTCCTGGCCGCCGGCGCCTGCGGGCGCCCGGAGCCGGTGAACGTCATCCTGGTGAGCATCGACTCCCTCCGGGCCGACCACCTCGGCATCTACGGGCATCGCCCCGAGTACGTCCCGGAGCTGCCAGTGAGCCCGAGCCTGGACGCCCTGGCCGCCGCGGGCGTGGTCTTCGACCGGGCCTGGAGCTCCTCCTCGTGGACCCTGCCGGCCCATGCCGCCCTCTTCACCGGCATGCCCGACCGCCTGCACGGCGTCGAGAGCGAGGAGCTGGCCCTGTCCCCGGCCCGGCGCACCCTGGCCGAGGCCTTCCGGGAGGCGGGCTGGGCCACCGGCGGCATCTACAGCGGGCCCTTCCTGGACCCCGGCCACGGCTTCGACCGGGGCTTCCAGGAGTACCGCTCCGCCATGACCCCCCGCCAGCAGCTCGCCGACCAGCTCGACGCCTGGAGTCGCCGGCAGGCCACCCGGGGCCTCCCCCCCCTCCCGGCCGAGACCCGCCAGGCGATCCTCGCCCGGGCCCCCCTCTGGGACGTGACCTCGCCCCGGGTGGCGGAGCTGGCCGAGGACTTCCTGGAGCGCCACCGGGACGAGCCCTTCTTCCTCTTCCTGCACTTCTTCGACGCCCACTACGACTACCTGCCGGGGCGGGCCGAGCCGGGCCTGGAACGCCGCTTCGACCCGGACTACCG
>CAYMFV010000281.1:0-4416 GCA_964389745.1 uncultured Planctomycetales bacterium
TGAGCGTGGCGTCGTGGTCTCAAGGGACGCGGGGCACCCGGAGATCGACACACCCCTCGACGGCGGCAGAGGAGGAGGGGTAGAAGGGAGGGGTCCGGGGCCTCGGCCAGGTTCCGCCCTCGGATCCTGTAGCCGCCCCGACTGTGGACCGACTGGGGCAGGAGGCCGATGTGGCCCAGGACCGGGATGTCGGCCTCGACCAGGGCCCGGACCAGGTGGGCCCGGTGCCGGCCTCCTTCCAGCTTGACGGCGTGCGCCCCCCCCTCCCGGACCAGGCGCAAGGCGTTGCGCAGGGTCTCCTCCACGCTCACGTGGTAGGAACCGAAGGGCATGTCCGAGACCACCAGGGGCCGGTCCGCGGCCCGGCGCACCGCCCGGGTGGCGCTGATGATCTGGTCCAGGGAGATCTTCAGGGTCGAGGCGTGGCCCAGGACCACGTTGGCCATGCTGTCGCCCACCAGGATCAGGTCGAAGCCGGCCTCGTCCACCAGCCGGGCGGTGGGGTAGTCGTAGGCGGTCAGGGCCAGGATCCGCCGGCCGGTGCCCTTGCGGGCCCGGATGCCGGGGACCGTCACCTTGCTCGGTACCGGCACCTCCCGGGTCGCGCCGCTCGGGCGCGCCCCGGCGGCCGGCCGGGGGTAGGGGTTGCTCATGGCAGTCCGGGCATTCTAGGGGGCGGTGGCCAGGGCAGGGGCCAGGGCTGCCTCCAGCTCCCCTTCCCAGACCAGGTCCGCCGCCTGGAGGTTCTCGGCGAGCTGCTCCGGCCGGGTGGCCCCGACGATGACCGCCGCCAGCTCATCCCGGCGCAGGCACCAGGCCAGGGCCAGGGTGGCCGGCGGCAGGCCGCGCCCGGCGGCCGCGGCCACCAGGGTCTCGACCACCTGCCAGGTCCGCTCCGCCTGGAGGTCGTCGCCCAGGAAACGGCCCACGCCCTCGGGATCGGCGCCCCGGCTGTCCGGGGGGGGAGGGTCCGTACGCCGGTACTTGCCGGTGAGCAGCCCCTGGGCCAGTGGGGAGTACACCACCAGGGAGACGCCGAGCTCCCGGCAGGCGGGCATGGGATCCGCCTCCACCTCCCGGTGCAGGAGGTTGTACTTGGGCTGCTCGCTCACCGGCCGGGGGACGCCGAGCCCGTCAGCGATGCGGCAGGCCTCCCGGAGCTGGGCGGCGCTCCACATGCTCGTCCCCCAGTAGAGGATCTTGCCCTGGGCCACCAGGTCGCCCATGGCCCGGACGGTCTCCTCCAGGGGCGTCTCGGGATCGAAGCGGTGGCACTGGTAGAGGTCCAGGTAGTCGGTGCCGAGGCGGCGCAGACTGCCGTGGCAGGACTCGAAGACGTGCTTCCGGGACAGGCCCCGGTCGTTGACGTCCTCGCTCATGGGCCAGAAGACCTTGCTGGCCAGGACCAGGTGCTCCCGGCGCACCCCCTGGAGGGCCCGGCCCAGGAGGATCTCGGCCAGGCCCCGATCGTAGATGTCGGCGGTGTCGAAGAAGTTGACACCGGCGTCCAGGGCAGTGCGCGCGCAGGCCCGGATGGTGTCCTCGTCCATGCGGCCGAAGGTCAGCCAGGAGCCGTAGGCCACGGCCGAGACCTTGAGGCCGCTGCGTCCCAGGAAGCGGTAGCGCATGGCCGGGGCAGCTTAGCAAGCGGCCGACAGGGCCCGGGCCAGGTCCTCCTGGAGGTCGTCGGGATCCTCGATACCCACGGCCAGGCGGAGGGTGCCCGGCAGGATGCCCGCCGCCTCCCGCTCCTCCCGGGAGAGGGCGGCATGGCTGGTCCGGGCCGGGCGGGAGATGAGGCTCTCGACGCCGCCCAGGCTGGTGGCCTCGGTGATCCAGCGCAGCTCCCGGCAGAGTCGCCCGGCGGCCTCGTCCCCGCCCCGGAGCTGGAAGGCGACGATCCCGCCGGCGCCCCGGGGCAGGAGGCGCCGGGCCCGCTGGTGGTGGGGGTGTTCCGGGAGACCGGGATGGTGCACTGCCACGACCTCGGGTCGCCGGGCCAGGAAGCGGGCCAGGACCACGGCGCTGGCGCCGATCCGCTCCATGCGCAGGTGCAGGGTGCGCAGGCCCCGCTCCAGGAGCCAGGCGGCCTGGGGGTCGGCGCAGCCGCCGGTGAGGCGCACCAGTTCCCAGGCCGGGGTCACCAGGGTCTCGGGGCCGGCGACCACGCCGGCGATGACGTCGCTGTGGCCGTTCAGGTACTTGGAGGCGCTGTGCAGCACCAGGTCGGCACCCAGCTCCAGGGGGCGCTGGAGCACCGGGGTGGCGAAGGTGGCGTCCACCAGGAGGCTCCCGCCGGCCGCGTGCACTGCTGTCGCCAGGGCCGGCAGGTCGGCGACCCGGTTCAGGGGGTTGCTCAGGGACTCCACCAGGAGGACGGCGCCCTCCTCCAGGGCGGCGGCGACGGTGGCCACCTCGGCGTCCTCCAGGATCCGCACCCGGCGGCCGGCGCCGGCCAGGACCTCCCGGAGGAGGCGCAGCGTGCTGCCGTAGAGGGTCCGGGGCGCCAGGACCAGCCCCCCGGGTCCGGTGGCGGCGAGGAGGGCGGCGTGGATCGCCGCCAGGCCACTGGCGGCCAGGAGCGCCGCCTCGGCCCCCTCCAGGGCGGCCAGGTGGCCCTCCACTGCCCAGACCGTGGGATTGCCGTAGCGGCCGTAGATGGGGGTGCCCCGCTGCCCCGCCCGGGCCAGGCGCTCCTCGTCCAGGACGTAGGTGGAGGCCCGGTGGAGGGGCGGCACCACTGGCCGGTGGGGCGCCTCGGGAGCGCCGGCGCCGTGCACGCAAAGAGTGGCCGGCCGCGGCGCTCCGGACTCGGGGGGGGGCGGCATCCGGGCCGGGTGGGATCAGTCCGCCGGGACCTCCCGGATCCAGCCATAGGGGTCCTCCCGGCGGCCGAACTGGATGCCGTCCAGGACCTCGTAGAGAGCGTCTCTGGTCTCGGTCCTGGGGAACTCCCGGTCCACGTCCTGCCAGGAGAGGAAGGAGACGTTCTGGATGGTCCAGGCGGTGCCGGTGCAGAAGACCTCGACGGCCTCGTGGATCACCTCCTCGATGGGCAGGTGCCGCTCCACCACCTCCATGCCCAGGTCCCGGGCCACCCGGATGGTCGAGTCCCGGGTGATGCCGGGCAGGATCTGGTCGCCGATGGGCGGCGTGACGATGGTGCCGTCCCGGAGCACCGCGAAGAAGTTGGAGCCGGAGGTCTCGGTGACGCACTTCGCCTCCCGGGGGTCGAGGAAGAGCACGTCGTGGAAGCCTTTCTTCTTCCAGGGCCGGGCCACCTCGATGGCGCCGGCGTAGTTGGCCGCGGCCTTGGCGTTGCCCGTGCCGCCGTCGGCCACCCGGGACTGCTCCACGACCCGCAGGCGCACGCCGCTGGCCACCGGCCCGCCGAAGTAGCTGCCCACCGGGCTGGCGTACATGGTGACCAGGAACTCGGTGCAGGGGCGGAAGCCCAGGGAGAGGTCGACGCCGTGCTGCATGGGCCGGATGTAGAGGGCGCCCTTGTCCTGAGGGGGTACGAAGCGGGCGTTGCGCCGCACCACCTCCATCACCGCCTCGACGAAGCGCTCGGCCGGGAAGGCCTCCATGGCCAGGCGCCGGGCCGAGCGCTGGAAGCGGGCGGCGTTGGCCTCGAGCCTGAAGAGGAGGGTGCGGCCGTCCCCGGTACGCCGGGCCTTCAGGCCCTCGAATATCGCCTGCCCGTAGGACATGAAGGCCGCCGCCGGGTGGATGGGAACCTCTTGGGGCGGCAGGTACTCGCCCTCGCCCCACATCGGCTCTGCGTCCACCGAGCCGCGGACCATGTAGAAGCAGTCGGTCTCGATGTAGTTGAAGCCGAGGCTGTCCCAGTCGGGCAGGGGCGGGCGGCGCACGGAGACGGTGGAGGTTTCTGTCATGGTCGGCCCCCAGTCTAGGGTCGCCAGCGGGCGGAGGCCCTCCCCGGCCCCGCCGGCGACTCGCCTGGCAGCTCCAAGTCCATAGCCCATCCGGACTTAGGTTCCCAGGGATGGCCTGGGCCGGGGCCGGCGCCCTAGGATGGGCCCGGCGTGCTCCCTGTCCTCCTCCTCGCCCTGGGCGTCGCGCTTTCGGGCCCGCCCCAGGACCCGGTCCCGGCCCGGGACGGGATCGTCCGGGTGGGAGCGGCGGCCAGTCTGGGGGACGTCCTCCCGCCCCTCCTCCGAGCCTTCACGGCCGCCACCGGTGTCCGGGTGGAGGCCAGCTTCGGCGGCTCCGGCGAGCTGGCCGCCCAGGCCCGGCACGGTGCCCCCTTCGACCTCCTCTTCCTGGCCGGGGCGCCGCCCCTGGACGCCCTGGAGGCGGCCGGGCTGCTCCTTCCGGGCAGCCGCCGGGATCTCCTGGCCAACCGCCTGGTCCTCGCCGGCCCCCCCGACCTGGCCCCGCCGGTGCCCGGGG
>CAYMFV010000282.1:0-4401 GCA_964389745.1 uncultured Planctomycetales bacterium
CCCCGGCTCCTATCCTGGCGCCGCCTTGGCCCGCCGTCGCGCCCCGCTGCCGGTTCCGGTCCTCTTCGTCAACACCGATCTCCGGGTTGGCGGCCAGGAGCGCAACCTCCTACGCCTGATTCGCGGTCTCGACCGGTCCCGGGTCCGCCCGGTGGTGGCCTGCCTCAAGGAGCCCGGTGAGCTGGCGCCCGAGGTCGAGGAGGCGGGCATCCCCCTCTACAGCCGGCTCATCCACCACCGTCTGGACGCCGTGGTCCTCCTGCGCCTGGCCCGGATCCTGCGCCGGGAGGGCATCCGCGTGGTCTGCACCGAGGGCTCCGGGGACAAGATGTTCTGGGGCCGCCTGGCCGGCTGGTTGTGCCGGGTGGACGGCCTGGTGAGCGTTCTGCACAAGACCCGGAGCGCCGACGGCCGGCCTGTCGTCGAGCGGGCCAACCGCTGGCTGACGCCCATCACCGACGTCTACCTGGCCGTGGCCCGGGCCCAGGCCGAGTACCTGGTGACCGAGGAGGGACTGCCCCGGGCGAAGATCCAGGTGCTCTACAACGGTGTCGACCTGGAGGCCTTCGGGGGGGGGGAGCGAGAAGCGGCCCGGGCTGCCCTGGGGCTGGCGCCGGAGCGCCCGGTGGTCCTGCACGTCGCCGCCTTCCGTCCCGAGAAGCGCCACGACCTGCTCCTGGCGGCGGCGGCGCAGGTGTGCCGGGAGCTGCCAGAGGCCCTCTTTCTCCTGGCCGGGGACGGGCCGACCCGGCCGGAGGTGGCGGCCCGGGTGCGGAGCCTGGGTCTCGAGGAGGTCGTGCGCCTCCTGGGACCTCGCCAGGACATCGCCCGCCTCCAGACCGCCGCCGACGTGGCCGTGCTCTGCTCCGACGCCGTGGTGGAGACCTTTCCCCTGTCGGTCCTGGAGGCCATGGCCAGCCGCCGGCCGGTGGTGGCCACCGACGTCGGCGGGCTCCGGGAGCAGGTGGTGCCTGGCGAGACCGGCTGGCTGGTGCCCGAAGGCGACGCCGGGGCCCTGGCGGCGGCCCTGCTCCGGCTCCTGCGGGATCCGGAGCTGGCCCGGCGCATGGGTGCGGCCGGGCGCCGCCTGGTGGCCGAACGTTTCAGCCTGGAGCGGATGATCCAGGAACGGGAGGCCCTCTTCCTGCGTCTGGCCGGATGGGACGAGCCGGCATGATTCCACCGGGACGCGGCTAGAATCGCTGCAGCCTGGCCGTCCTGCGGCTCTCGGATCCTCGCGACTCCATCCCTTGCTTCCAGACCTCCTGGCCCTGCTCTGCCGGGCGTTCGCCCATGCTTCGCCGTCACCGCCTGCTGGTCCAGCGCCTGCTGGTCTATCACGACCTCGGCCTCGTCTTCCTCTGCTACGCCCTCTCCATCCGGATGCGTTTCTGGCTGGAACGCCACCAGCCCCTCTTCCTGGAGGGGCACACCTTCCGTCTGGAGCCGGGTTCCCAGCTCCTCCTGGTGGCCGTGGCGGTGGCCTGCCTGGCCTTCCTCTACCGGATCCTGGGTCTCTATCGCTCCCAGCGCCTGGTCGGCCTGGCGGCCGAGCTGGGGCACATCGTCCTGGCCAACGCCCTGGCCCTCCTGACCCTCCTGGCCCTGGCTTTCGCCCTCCAGCTCCCGGCCACCAACCGCTTCCAGCTCGGTTGCTTCGCCCTCCTGAACGTGGTCGGGATGGCGGCGTCCCGGGTGAGCATCCGCGGGATCGCCCGCTGGATGCGCATGCGGGGCTACAACTTCCGCAACCTGCTGGTCGCCACCGGCAGCGGTCGGGGCGTGGCCGAGATCCTGCGCCGGGTCCGCCAGCACCCCGACTGGGGGCTTCGCGTGGTCGCCCTCCTGGCGCCGCCGAAGGCTCGTGAGACCCTGGAGGAGCCGGAGATGAAGGCCGCGCTGGCGGCGGTGGGGGGTCCGCCCGTCCTCGAGCCTCTGGCCGCGGACGCCTTCATGGACCGGGTCCCCGTTGACGAGGTCTGGGTGGATGGCCTGCCCGAGGTGGGGCCCCTGGCCGACGTCGTCCTTTCTGCCAGTGATCGGGGTGCCCGGCTGCGCTTCGTACTGCCGGCGGACCTGGTGCCGGGCAGCCGCTGGGGTTTCGAAAGCCTGGAGCACCTGTCCATCCTCACGGCCACGCACACGCCCCTCGGGGACCTCGCTCAGGTCACGAAGCGCTTCCTGGATTTCTGGCTGTCGCTGCTGCTCCTGCTCCTCGCCTCGCCCATCATGCTCCTGGCGGCAGTCCTCATCCGCCTCGAGGACCGGGGACCGGCCTTCTTCCGCCAGGAGCGGGTGGGCCGCAACGGGCGCCTCTTCACCATGTGCAAGTTCCGGACCATGGTGCCCGACGCCGAGCGCCGCCGCCACGAGCTGGAGGCAGCCAACGAGATGCAGGGGCCGGTCTTCAAGCTGCGCCGGGATCCCCGGGTCACCCGGGTGGGACGCTGGCTGCGCAAGTTCTCCATCGACGAGCTGCCCCAGCTCTGGAACGTGGTCAAGGGCGACATGAGCCTGGTGGGGCCGCGGCCCCCCCTGCCCGGAGAGGTCAACCTCTACGAGCGGCGCCAGCGCAAGCGCCTGAGCGTCAAGCCCGGGATCACGGGCCTCTGGCAGGTGTCCGGGCGCAACGAGCTCCAGGACTTCGAGAGCTGGGTGAAGCTGGACCTGGAGTACATCGAGAACTGGTCCCTGGGTCTCGACCTGCGCATCCTCCTGAAGACCATCCCCGCGGTCCTCCTGGCCCGGGGTGCCCGCTGACCCCCTTGCTCCAGCGTCCCGACGGCCGGCCCCTCCGGGTCACGATCCTCGTCCAGAACCTGCCCGTCCCCCTGGACCGGCGGGTGTGGTGCGAGGCTGGTGCCCTCCGGGACGCGGGTGCCCGGGTGAGCGTGGTCGCACCGAACGACGGCTGCCAGCCCGCCCGGGAGGTCGTGGAGGGGATCGAGGTCCGCCGCTACCCGCCCCCTCCCCAGGCGGAGCGGGCAGCCAGCTACGCCTGGGAGTACGGCTACTCGTGGGCGTGGACCCTGCGCCACTGCCTGGGCCTGCTGCGCCGGCCGGGGATCGACGTCCTCCACGGCTGCAATCCGCCGGACATCTTCTGGTCCATCGCCCTGCTCCTGCGCCCCTTCGGCGTCCGCTACGTCTACGACCAGCACGACCTCTGTCCGGAGCTCCTGGCCGTGAAGTACTCGCACGGGGGGGGGAAGGTACTCGCTGCGCTCCTGCGCTGGCTGGAGCGGCGCAACTACCGGCGGGCAGCGGCGGTCCTGGCCACCAACGACTCCTATGCCGAGGTTGCCCGCCAGAGGGGGGGGGTGGATCCGGAGCGGGTCACGGTGGTGCGCTCGGCCCCGCCCCGGGAGCGCTTCCGCCCGGGGCCGCCGGACCCGGCCTGGCGGGGGTCCTGGCGCCACCTGGTCGGCTACATCGGGGTGATGGGCAGCCAGGACGGGGTCGACCTCCTGGTCCGGGCCGCCCGGCACGTGGTCCGGGAGCGGGGCCGTTCCGACGTGGGCTTCCTGCTGATCGGTGGTGGGGACGAGCTGCCGCGCCTCCGGGATCTGGCCGCCGAGCTCGGCGTGGCCGAGGGGGTCTGTTTCACCGGCCGCATGCACGACCTGGAGGTGATCAACGCCGCCCTGGGGGCCATGGACGTGGGGGTCTGCCCGGACCCGCCGAACCCCTTCAACAGCGTCTCCTCCATGAACAAGGTGGTGGAGTACATGGCCCTGGCCAAGCCCGTGGTCTCCTTCGACCTGGCCGAGACCCGGGCCACCGTGGGTCCGGGCGGGGTGGTGGCGACCCCGACCACCCCCGAGGCCCTGGGGGAGGCCATCCTGGCCCTCCTGGACGACCCGGAACGACGGGCGGAGATGGGCCGGCGCAACCGGGAGCGCTTCCTCGCGGCCCTGGCCTGGGAGCACCAGGCGCCGGCCCTGGTGGCCGCCTACCGGCGGCTGCTCGCGTCCATCGGCCGGCGGTGATAGCGCTCGATCCAGCGCCGGTAGCGGGGCGGCAGCTCCTCGGCGCTGGCGTTCTGCAGCGCCTCCTGGAGGCGCACCGGCAGGGAACCCCAGGCGCCGGGGGACAGCTCCGAGAGGAGCTGGTTCAGGGCCTGGAGGGGCGGCCGGCTGCCCTCCCGCTCCTCCGGCTGGTCCTTGGCCTCCTGGCCGTCCTTGGGCTCCTCCGCCTCCTTCTTCTCCTGCCCGGGCGCGGGCAGGTTCCGGCCCTCCTTGCGGGGGCTCTCCTGGCCGCCGCCGCCGCCGCCGGCCGCGGCCTTGGCCTCCAGCTCGCCTAGCCCCCCCCCCATGTCCGCACACCCCGCCCCGGCCCCGGCCCCGTCCCCTCTCCCCCCCTGCCCCCCCCCGCCCGGCCGCCGGTGGATGTCTCTGTGCT
>CAYMFV010000283.1:0-4376 GCA_964389745.1 uncultured Planctomycetales bacterium
CCGGCCGCCAGGGCAGCGGCACCGGCAGCGCCCGCGGCGGCAGCCGCAGCGGGGTCTTTCAGCCAGGCCGCCAGCAACTCTAGCAGCTCGGGGACTCTCCGTGCACGACGCAGGCCACCTGCGGCCTCGAGCAGGGCGACCTCCTCGGCGAAGTTGTCCGTGTGGGGACCCACCAGCACCGGCCGCCCCAGGGCGGCGGGTTCGAGCACGTTCTGGCCGCCATGGGGAAGCAGGGAACCGCCGACGAAGGCCACCCTGGCGGCCCGGTAGACCTGCTCCAGCTCCCCGAAGCTGTCCACCACCAGGACGGCGCCAGGCGGCAGGGGACGGTCCACGGGGCAGCAACTGCGCAGGTGGACGGCACCCGGCCACAGACCGGCCAGCTCCCGGGCCACCCGGGGGCCCCGTTCCGGGTGCCTGGGAACCACCAGCCAGAGGACCTGGCCCAGAACGTCCCCCGCCCGGGCGGCGGCGGCCAGGATCTGCCGCTCCTCCGGGGAATGGGTGCTGCCCAGGACCACGGCCGGTCGTTCCCGGACCCACAGGCTCCAGGGGGCCACCGGCGGTTTCGCCGACGCCGCCACCGGCAGGGCGTCGTACTTCAGGTTGCCGGTCAGGACGATGCGCTCCGCGGGCACCGCCAGGGCGCGGAAGCGGTCGGCGTAGCGCTCGTTCTGGACGCCGTACAGGCGGATCCGGTCGAACTGGGGCAGGAGCCGCTGGACCCGGAGGTAACCGGACATGGAGCGCTCGGTGATGCGCCCGTTGACGATGGCCACCGGGATGTCCCGGCGGGAGCAGGCCCGGAGGAAGTTGGGCCAGATCTCCAGCTCCATCAGGATCACGGCCCGGGGGCGGACCCGGTCCAGGAAGCGGCCGCAGGCCCCCCGGAGGTCCAGGGGGAAGGGCACCACCGGCAGCTCCGGGAAGAGGCGCCGGGCCGTGGCGCGCCCCCCCGGGGTCGTGGAGCTCACCGCCAGCTCCCGCTCCGGCAGCCGCTGGCGCAGGGCCTCCACCAGGGGACGCATGGCCCGGACCTCTCCCACGGAGACGCCGTGGAGGAGGAGGCGCCCTTCCCCCGGCAGCCGCCGGGTCCAGCCCAGACGTCCGGGCAGGGCGCTGCGGAAGTCCCGGGAGGCGACGGCCCGGAGCAGGACCATGGGTGCAGCCAGGACCGCCGCCAGATAGAGGAGGCCGTCGTAGAGGAGGTAGGCGCCGTCCCGGACCGCGGGCATCGGCCGGGCTCAGGCCTGGCGGCCGTGGCACTGCTTGTACTTCCGCCCCGACCCGCAGGGGCAGGGGTCGTTGCGTCCCACCCGGGGTTGGCCGCCGGCGCCGGGCCGGGGCTGGCCCGTGCGCACCGCCGTGGGCAGGCTGGCGGACTCCTGGGCGGCCCGCTGCCGGGCGTACTCCTGGAGGGGGCTGGCGCCGGCCTCCCGGGGCCGCTGGTAGCCCACGGCAACCGCCGAGCGGGGGGCTCCGGCCCCCGCCGGGCCGGTGGTGAGCGAGCTGCCGGAAGGAGGCTGGAAGGCCTGCTGGCCGGCATAGGTGCGCTCCAGACGCTCCTCGTCCTCCCGGCGGATCTGCACCCGGAGCACGTAGCTGGTGACCTCGTCGGCGATGCGGAAGAGGAGCTCCTCGAAGCGCTCCAGGCCCTCCCGCTTGTACTCGTTCTTCGGGTCCACCTGGGCGTAGCCTCGGAGCCCGATGCCCGAGCGCAGGGCGTCCATGGCCGCCAGGTGCTCCTTCCAGCGGGAGTCGATGGCGTTGAGGAGCAGGAAGCGCTCGAGCTCGGCCATGGTCTCCTGACCCAGCTCCTCGACCCGCTCCTGGTAGCGCTCCTGGATGGCCTGGCGCAGCAGCTCGCCCACCTTCTCGATGCCGGCGGCGGCCAGGTCCCCGGCGCTCCCCTCCCAGCCCCACTTCCGCTGGGCCCAGCGGGCGATGGCCTCGAAGTCCGGCGGCTCCTCCCGGCCGTCGCCGCTGTAGCTGGCGAGAGTCGCCTCCAGGATCTCGTCGAACATGGACAGGATCTTCTCCCGCAGGTCCCGGCCTTCGAGAGCCGCCTGGCGGTGCTCGTAGATGAGCTTCCGCTGCTTGTCCATCACCTCGTCGTACTCGAGGAGGTTGCGGCGCATCTCGAAGTGGTAGCTCTCGACCTTCTTCTGCGCCTTCTCGATGGCCCGGGAGACCATCGCCGACTCCACCGGCTCGCCGTCCCCCATCCCCGCCCGACTGAGGAAGTTCTTGACCCAGTCGCGATAGAACTTCCGCATCAGGTCGTCGTCCAGGGAGAGGAAGAAGCAGGAGCGCCCCGGGTCGCCCTGGCGCCCGCTGCGTCCCCGGAGCTGGTTGTCGATGCGCCGGGCCTCGTGGCGCTCGGTGCCCAGGACGAAGAGGCCGCCGGCGGCCAGCACCTCCGCCTTCTCCCGGGCGCACTGCTCCTCCAGCTCCCGGCGCAGGGCCTCGACCGCCTCCTGGTCGGTCTCCGGATCCAGGCCGCGGAGCTTGATCTCTCGCTTGAGGAGGGCCTCGGGGTTGCCGCCCAGGACGATGTCGGTGCCCCGGCCGGCCATGTTGGTGGCCACGGTCACCGCCCCCCTGCGCCCGGCCTGGGCGATGATCTCCGCCTCCCGTTCGTGGTGCTTGGCGTTCAGAACCTCGTGGGGGATGCCCCGGCGCTTGAGCATTCCCGAGAGCAGCTCCGAGCGCTCGATGCTGGTGGTCCCCACCAGGATCGGCTGGCCGGTGGCGTGGACCCGCTCGATCTCCTCGGCGATGGCCTGCCACTTGTCCTTCTCGTGCAGGTAGATGACGTCGGCCTGGTCCAGACGGATCACCGGCTTGTTGGTGGGCACCGAGATCACGTCCAGGTCGTAGATCTTGGCGAACTCGGCGGCCTCGGTCATGGCCGTGCCGGTCATCCCCGCCAGCTTCTTGAAGAGCCTGAAGTAGTTCTGGTAGGTGATGGTCGCCAGGGTCTGGTTCTGGGCCCGGGGCCGCAGGCCCTCCTTGGCCTCCACCGCCTGGTGCAGACCGTCGCTCCAGCGCCGACCCTCCATGAGCCGGCCGGTGAACTCGTCGACGATCACCACCTCGCCGTCCTTGACCACGTAGTCGACGTCCAGCTTGTACAGGTGCAGCGCCCGGAGCGACGTCTCGATGATGTGGGGCCACTCCATGTTCTCGGCCCCGGTGTAGAAGTCGTCCACGCCGAGGAGCCGCTGGGCCTCGATGATGCCCGCCTCGGTGAGAATGGCCTGCTTCTCCTTCTCCTTGACCTCGAAGTGCAGCTCGGGCTGGAGCTTGCGGGCCACCTGGATGCCGGTGCGGTACTTCTCGGCGTCGCCCTCCGCCGGCCCGCTGATGATCAGGGGCGTGCGCGCTTCGTCGATGAGGATGGAGTCCACCTCGTCGACGATGGCGTAGTCGAGCCGCTTCTGGACCTGGTCCTCCACCCGGAACTTCATGTTGTCCCGGAGGTAGTCGAAGCCGAACTCGCTGTTGGTGCCGTAGATGATGTCGCCGGCGTAGATGGGCTTGCGCTCCGCCGGGGACATCCAGGACTGGATGGCCCCCACCTGCAGCCCCAGGTAGCGGAATACCGGAGCCATCCACTCGGCGTCCCGGCGGGCCAGATAGTCGTTCACCGTGACCACGAAGACCTTGCCGGCGATGGCGTTCAGGGAGGCTGCCAGGGTGGCGACCAGGGTCTTGCCCTCGCCGGTGGCCATCTCGGCGATGCAGCCCTGGTGCAGGACGATGCCGCCGATGAGCTGGACGTCGAAGTGGCGCATCCCCAGGGTGCGCTGGGCCGCCTCCCGGACCATGGCGAAGGCCTCCGGGAGGATCTCCTCCAGGTCCCGGCCCGCCGCCACCTCCTCCTTCCAGCGGGCCACCTGCTCCTGCATCTGCTCCCCGGACAGCCCCCGGGCCCACTCCTCGAGCTCGTTGATGCTCTGGACCAGGGGCCGCAACCGCTTCAGGTAGCGCTCGTTGCGGCTGCCGAAGACGGCCTTGAGAGCCCGGCCCACGCCCTGGCCGAGGGCGGTGAAGGAGTCGGTGATGCTTTCGAGTTCGACCATGGATGGTTCCCGGGCGGCCCGCCGTGACTCCGGCCGCCCTCCTGGCCCTGCACCTCGCACCCGGGACCGCCGGTGCACGGGCGGAACAGGAAGTATAGCCGGCGGCCGGGTCAGGGTACGCCCGGGGGTGCCGGCCAGCGCAGGCTGCCGACCAGCTCCTGGACCGTGCACTCCTCTCCGGCCAGGAGCTGCGCCAGCGCCGCGGTGCTGCGCCGGTGGAGTGCCGGGCCCCGGAACCCGGCCGGGCCGACCCGCACGGCGCTGGCCCCGGCGGCCCCCCCCCCCCCCCCC
>CAYMFV010000284.1:0-4365 GCA_964389745.1 uncultured Planctomycetales bacterium
GGGGAGGCACGCCGGAGGCGGGGAGGAGGCAACCGCGACGCACCCGGGCGAGCGCACCGCCGGGCGGAGAAGGCACGGGGGGGCCGGCCGGGACGGGGGGGCCGGGGCCCCCGTCGGCCCGGGCCCGCTCCGGGGCCGGGCGGAGGACCTCGGCCTCCTCGTCGCCGAAGGCCCCGCCCTCGCTGGCGTGGGGGTTCAGCCCGGCCAGGACGATCCGGGGCTCGGGGATGCCCAGGAGCTCTCGAGCGGCCTCGTGGGCGATCCGCACCTGCTTCATCACCAGGTTGATCTCCAGCCGCCGGAGGACGTCCCGGAGGGCCATGTGCCGGGTGGCCACCAGGACCCGGAGGCGGCCGGCGCAGGCCAGCATCCCGTAGCGCCGGGACCCGCAGAGCTCCCCCAGGATCTGGGTCTGGCCCTCGTAGGGGTAGCCGGCCTGGTGCATGCTCGCCTTGCTCACCGGCGGCGTCACCAGGAGGTCGGCCTGGCCCTCCAGGCAGAGGGAACCCGCCCGGAGGACGGCCTCCACCGCAGCCATGCCGAAGGCGGCGGCCGGCGCCCCGGGGGGGTCCCGGGGGACCGGGCTCTCCAGCTCCAGGACCGGGAGCGGCGCCTCCGGCGGCCGGGCCAGGCCCTCCTCGGCCGTGGCCACCGTCTCCAGGGGGCACTCGATGCCCAGAGCGGCGGCCACCCCGGCCAGGGCCTCCCGGTGCCCCACCAGGAGGGGCCGCGTCCTGGCGCGGATCTCCGGATCGCCCAGGACACGGAGGGCGATCTCCGGACCGATGCCCCCGAGATCGCCCTGGGGCACCACCAGTCGAGGCGGGCCGGCGGCGGTCAGGGCAGGTACTCGACCTCGACGGTGAAGCCGTTCGCGGTCAGCCGGACCTGGAGGGTGTCGAGCTCCGGGTTGTCCGGGTTCGGGGCAATCTCGACCGTGCCCACCGAGGTGCCGGGCTGGATGGCCACCTCGAGGAGGGGCAGCGGGAAGGCGGAGCCCGTGATGCCGTCGCTCCGGGAGCCCAGGGCCGTATGGATGGTCACCCGGCCCCCCACGTACCCCTCGGGGACCCACTGCCAGAGGACGACCGTTCCCGAGGCGCAGGCCACACGGTCCAGGACGGCCGTGCCGACGTTGGAGAGGCCCAGGACCCGGTAGTCCGGGTTGGTCTCGATCCAGCCGTAGGGCGTCCCCTGGGCGCTGATGAGCACATCCTTCAGGTTCGGCGGGCCGATGATGCCCAGGACGGCTGGCATGCCCTCGACCGCGTTCCCGGACGGCATCCCCAGGGGCAGCCAGAACATGTCCGCCAGGGTGGGGTCCACCAGGCAGGGAAGGCCCCCCACCACGACCGGTCCCCCCCGATCGTTCGACGAGGGCTCGGTCTGGGTGACAATTCGGGGCGCAAGGCCCACCAGGGCGCCCGCAAGCAGGGCTCCAACCACCAGGAGGCAGCGGGAGACGGACGGGGCGGGGTGACGACGCATGGCTCTAACCCTCCTCAGCCGCAGGACTTGCGGCAGCCATCAGGCCGGAGAGCTCCCGGCGGCAGGCCGGGTACTCCATTAGTTCCGCAAGGAAGTCCGGTGACAACTCCAGGAGCCGGCGGACCTCGGGCCAGTAGTGCGGGTGGCCGCTGCGGATCCGCCGGAAGGCCGCGGCGGTGGCCTCCCGGTGCCCCAGGCGCCAGTGCTCCACCGCCAGGTTGTAGAGGACGTAGCTGAAGCCGCTGCGCCGCCCGAGGATGCCGCTGGCCAGGACCCAGCGGTAGGCCCGGAGGGCCTTCCGGGGCTCCCCGGCGTCGTGGTAGAGCATCCCGAGCTGGATGGCGGCGTAGGCCCGGTTGACCAGCCGGTCGGTCTCCAGGAAGACCTTCCGGTAGGCCCCGGCAGCCTCCTCGGGCTGCTTGCGGGCCTGGTGGGCGAAGCCCAGCCAGAGGCGGGCCTCGGCGAAGCGGGGCTTCAGCTCCAGGGCCTCCAGGAGGAGCCGCTGGCCCGCCTGGAGGTGGTCGGCGCTCCGGGCCTCGAGGACCTCGACCGGCACCTTGCAGGCGCCCGAGTGCCGGGCGGCCGTGGCGGCCTCGGCCAGCTCGCCGTCCTGGAAGGCATCGATCTCCACCGGCTGCTCGGCCACCTCGAGGAGGTACTCGTGCCGGGTGGCCGTGAGGACGTAGGCCTTGCCGAGCTGGTAGAGGGCCCGGGCGAGGCGGCGGACGATCTCGGCGTCGGTGAGGCCCTCGAAGAGGTCCTCGCCCCGGAGCCGCCGCAGGCGCCGTGCGAGGCTCCCGGGGACCGCCAGGTCCCGGTGGGCCAGGGCCTGGAGGCGGATGGCCTTGAAGAACTCGGCGCAGTCCGCGCAGCTCTCCATGTGGGCCAGGGCCCGCTGGGAGTGCTGCTCGGAGAGCTCGCCGTCGAGGAGGGTCGAGAGGTCCCGCTGGAAGGCGGCGCAGAGCAGCCGGGAGGATGCCCGGACGTTGCGGATCGTCTCGAGGAACTCCCGCCGGTCGAAGATGCTCATCCCCGACCTCCCGTGGCCCCGGGGGCCCGCCCGCCGCGTTCCAGGAGTTCCTTCTCCAGGGCCCGGCGCTCCATCGCGCTCTGGAAGGCCTGGAACTTCCGCTGCATGATGGTGTGGATCTTCCGCCGGGCCCGGAAGACCATCATCTTCAGGTTCTCGACCTTGACGCCCACCTCCTCGGCCACGTCCCGGTAGGCGCGCCCGTCCACCTCGACCAGGTAGAGGATCTTCTTCTCCCGGGGCGTCAGGCAGCGGTAGGCGTGCTGGTAGTAGTGGAGGTAGAGGAGCCAGGCGCTGGCCAGGGACTCCGCGGCCTCCCGCTCGGCGGTCCGGTCCAGGGGCGACAGCCCCCGCTCGTCCGCCGGCTCCAGGAAGGGCCCCTCCTCGCCCGGCCGTTCCTGGCCGCCGATGGAGAGGACCCGGTCCCGCTGGGCCCGGCGGCTGTGCTTGAGGACCGTGTTCCGGATGATGGAGTGGGTCCAGTTCCGGAAGGCCGTCGGCCGCTCGGGCTTGAACTTGAAGGGATATCGGTAGACGTTGAAGAACACCTCCTGCAGGATGTCCGCCGCGTCCACCGGGTAGTACGACCGGCGCAGGTGGTGGTAGATGATGCGGAGGAAGTCCTCGTGGTTCAGCTCGTAGAGGAGAGCGAAGGCCTCCTTCGAGCCGGAGGTCTTGTACACCTCCATCAGGCGGGTCGAGAGGGCGTCCTTGGCGGCCGACGGCGCCTCCCGATACCGAGCCACGAGTTCCTGCAGACCTTGCCCCCACTCCTCATCGGAGTTCGCAGCAACGAAGCCTTCCAGGCGTCCCAGGAAGCCTTCGAGGTGGGTCTTCACCTCCGGAGCAAAGGACATGGGGCAAAGCAATCTTACAACCGATCGCCAGCGGTCAAGCCCCGTCCCTGGGTTTTCTGCCCCCTGGCGGAGGAGGGCCTCCAGGCGTGAACCCGGCCCTCCCTCCCCCCCCTCTGGAGGACCTCCAGGCGGCGGCCGGGGAGGTCGGCCTGGAGCTCCGGGCCCTGCTTCCCGCCGGCCCCGTAGGTGCCGAGGTCGCTGGCCGCCTGGAGGCCTGGCTGGCCGCCGGCCGGGCCGGCGAGATGCACTATCTTGCCCGCTCGGCCCCTCTCCTGGCCGATCCCCGGCGCTGGAAGCCCTGGGCGGGCACCATCCTGCTCACCGCCCTCCCCTACGCCCGGGCCACAGGCGGCTTCCGGGGTGGCGGGCGGGTTGCCCGCTACGCCCTGGGCCGGGACTACCACCACGTCCTCGGCCGGCGCCTGGAGCGCCTGGGCCGCCGTCTCCGGGCCGCGGGCCTGGCCGGGCGCTGCCGGGCCGTCACCGACGCCGCCCCCCTCCTGGAGCGCGAGTGGGCCCTGGCCGGGGCCCTGGGCTTCCGGGGCAAGAGCACCCTCCTCCTGGACCCCCGCCTCGGCCCCTGGCAGCTCCTCGGGGAGCTCCTCGTGGACACCTCCTGGGCTCCCTGGCGCCCGGAACCGCCCTCGGCGGCCTCCTGCGGGAGCTGCAGCCGCTGCCTGGAGGCCTGCCCCACGGCCGCCTTCCCGGCTCCCTGGCTCCTGGAGCCCCGCCGCTGCCTCTCCTACTGGACCATCGAGGCCCGGGGCCCCATCCCCCGGGATCTGCGGCCGGCCCTCGGGGACCGGGTCTTCGGCTGCGACGTCTGCCTGGAGGTCTGCCCCTTCGGCCAGGACGCCCCGGACAGCGCCGGCACCTGGGGCCTGCACCCGGCCCTCGAGGCCCTGTCCCCGTGCGCCCGCCCGGCCCGCGCCTCGTCCCCTCATCGCCCCTCGCCCTTGCCGCCGACTGCGGTGGCGGCCGCTCCGGTGG
>CAYMFV010000285.1:0-4336 GCA_964389745.1 uncultured Planctomycetales bacterium
CGGAGGGCGCTTCCCAGGAGGGGGGGGGGGCGGCGCTCCCGTGCCACCCGCAGGGGCAGCAGCGGCCGGCGCCGGCGCTCCTCGTGGCGCCGGCGGAGCTCCTCCTGGGCCGTCCGGAGCTCCTGGCAGAAGGTCGCCCGCCGTACGGGGTCGAGGAGGGCGGCCACCACCTCGGGGGCCCGGGAGGCGTCGGGCACCTGGACAACCGGTCCGCTTCGGGCCGGGGCGATGCGCACCGCCGTGTGCTGCCGGCTGGTCGTGGCGCCGCCGACCAGGAGGGGCTGCTCCAGGCCCAGGCGCTGCATCTCCCCGGCCACGTGCACCATCTCGTCCAGGGAGGGGGTGATCAACCCCGACAGGCCGACCAGGTCCGCCGGCCATGCCCGGGCCTCCCGGATGATCTCGGCGGTCGGCACCATGACCCCCAGGTCCCGCACCTGGTAGCCGTTGCACTGCAGGACGATGGCGACGATGTTCTTGCCGATGTCGTGGACGTCGCCTTTGACGGTGGCCAGGAGGATCCGCCCTCGCCCCCCCCCTGCGGCCTCCTGGCCGGCGGCCTCCAGGTGGGGGGTGAGGACGGCCACGGCCTTCTTCATCACCCGGGCGCTCTGGACCACCTGGGGCAGGAACATGCGGCCGTCGCCGAAGCGTCGGCCCACCTCCTGCATGCCCGCCATCAGGGGGCCCTCGATGACCGCCAGGGCGTCGCCCAGCTCGGCCAGGGCCGCGGCCACGTCCTCCTGGACGTACTCCTGACGGCCCTGGACCAGGGCGTGGCGGAGGCGCGCGGCCACGGGTTCCTGCCGCCAGGCCAGATCCTCGGCGGGCTGGCCCGCCGGGCCGACGGCCTCGCCGGCGTGCTCCCCGGCCCAGGCCAGGAGGCGGTCGGTGGCATCGGGACGGCGGACGAGGAGCAGGTCCTCGACCCGTTCCCGGAGCTCCGGCTGGATCTCGTCGTAGACCGCCAGCTGGCCGGCGTTGACGATGCCCATGTCCAGGCCCCGGTCGATGGCGTGGTAGAGGAAGGCGGCATGCATGGCCCGGCGGATCGCCTCCTGGCCCCGGAAGGCAAAGGACAGGTTGCTGATGCCGCCGCTCACCGGGCTGCCCGGACAGCGGGCCTTGATGAGGGGTAGGGCCTCCAGGAACTCCAGGGCGTGGCGCTCGTGCTCGGGCAGACCGGTGCCCACGGCCAGGACGTTCGGGTCCAGGACGATGTCCTCGGGGGGCACGCCCGCCTCCTCCACCAGCAGTCGCCAGGCCCGGTGGAGCACCGCCAGGCGCCGGGCCGCGGTGTCCGCCTGGCCCTGCTCGTCGAAGGCCATCACCACCAGGGCGGCGCCCAGGCGACGCAGGCGCCGGGCCCGCTCCAGGAAGGCGTCGGGGCCGTCCTTCAGGCTCAGGGAGTTGGCCAGGCCCTTGCCCTGGAGGCACTTGAGGCCGGCCTCCAGGATCTCCGGCCGGCTGCTGTCCACCATCACCGGCAGGCGGGCGGTCTCGGGATCGGCGCCCAGGAGGCGCAGGAAGCGGACCATGGCCTCGACACCGTCCAGGAGGGCGTCGTCCATGCACACGTCGAGGATGTTCGCTCCCCCCCGGACCTGCTGGCGGGCCACCTCGAGGGCGCCCTCCAGGTCCCCGTCCCGGACCAGGCGGGCGAAGCGCCGGGAGCCGGTGACGTTGGTCCGCTCGCCGATCACCAGGAAGTTGGCGTCGGGGCGCAGGACCAGGGGCTCGAGGCCGGCCCAGCGCGGCCGCCGCCGGGGGGAGGCGGGGCGGCGGCGGGGGCGCTGCCCTTGCAGGCTTTGGGCCAGGGCGGCGACATGGGCCGGGGTCGTACCGCAGCAGCCGCCGACGATGTCCACGAGGCCGTCCTCCACCCAGCCGTGCAGCAAGCGGGCCGTCTCCTCGGGGCGCTCGTGGTACTCGCCGAAGGCGTCGGGCAGGCCGGCGTTGGGGTAGCAGTGCACCCGGCAGGGAGCGAGGGCGGCGAGCTCCTCGAGGTGGGGTCGCATCTCCCGGGCGCCCAGGGCGCAGTTCAGGCCCACCGACCAGGGGCGGGCGTGCTCGATGGAGATCCAGAAGGCCTCCAGGGTCTGGCCGGCCAGGGTCCGACCGCTCCGGTCGCTGATCGTGACCGACAGCATCAGGGGGGGGGAGACGCCGCGCTCGCCGCAGACCTCCTGGATCGCCGCGATGGCCGCCTTGGCGTTCAGGGTGTCGAAGATGGTCTCCACCAGGAGGAGGTCGGCGCCGCCTTCGAGGAGGCCCCGGACCTGCTCGGCGTAGGCGGCCTGGAGATCGTCGAAGTCCAGGTCCCGCCAGGCCGGGTCCTCCACCCGGGGCGACATGGACAGGGTCTTGTTGGTGGGGCCGATGGCACCGGCCACGAAGCGCGGCCGGTCCGGCGTCCGGCGCGTCCACTCGGCGCAGGCTGCCCGGGCGATGCGGGCGGCGGCCGCGTTCATCTCCCGGACCAGGTGCCCGGTGCCGTAGTCGCCCTGGGAAACGGCGTTGGCGTTGAAGGTGTCGGTCTCGACGATGTCGGCACCGGCTTCGAGGTAGGCGTGGTGCACCGCCGCCACCACGTCAGGACGGGTCAGGGGCAGGAGGTCGTGGTCCCCCTGGAGGCGGCCCGGGTGTTCCCGGAGGAGCTCGCCCCGGTAGTCGGCCTCGGCGAGGCCGTGGGCCTGGAGGAGGCTGCCCATGGCCCCGTCCAGGAGGAGGACCCGGCCTTCCAGGATGGCGTCGAGGCGCTGGCGGAGATCGCTCATGGCTGTTCCGGGCGACGGGCGTAGGCGGTCACCACCTCGAGGTGGGGGGGGCGGCGCTCCCGGGACGTGACGGTGCAGAGGGAGAGCTCCAGCCCGGCCCGGAGCAGGAGCCGGCGCAGGACGGCGGGCTCGAAGCCGGGCTGGAGGTGGTCGTAGGCGGCCATCAGCTCCCGGTGGTCGTGGCGCCGGAGGACGACCACGGTCATGGTGCCACCGGGGCGCAGGACCCGAACTGCCTCGGCCAGCGCCCGGGCCGGCTGCCGGGCGTGCAGGAGGGTGTTGACCAGCATCACCTGGTCGAAGCTTCGATCCGCAAAGGGCAGGGCGTGCATGTCGCCGGCCACGAAGCGCAGGCCCGGGACGTGCCGGGCCCGGCGCATGCCGGCAGCGGCCACCCGGAGGCTGGCGTCGAGGCAGGTGACGGAGCGGGCCCGGGGGGCCACCAGCTCGGCCAGGGCACCGTCGCCGCTGGCCACGTCCAGGACGTGGCCCAGGGGGGCCAGGCCCGCCAGGGCCCGGGCAGCCGACTCCCAGGTCCGTCCCGGGGAGTAGTGGTGCTCCATGCGCCCGGCCACGGTCTCGGCCCAGGGCCGGCGGGCCCGGAGGACCTCCGCCCGGCGGTCCCGGTCGCGGCAGAGCTGGGGGTCCTCGACCCGGCCGGCGAGGGCGGACCAGAGACGGGCGGCTTCCGGGGGCAAGGCGGCCGGGCGGAAGCCGTGGCGCACGGCCGTGCCGTCCCGGCGCTGCTCCAGGAGACCGGCCTCCCGGAGCCGGGCCAGGTGGCTGGAGACCCGGGACTGGGCCAGGCCGGTGATCCGGGTCAGCTCCACCACCGACAGCTCGGCGTCCTCCAGGAGGTGGAGGAGGCGCAAGCGGGTGGGGTCGGCGAGGACCCGGAGGAGGGTGCTGGCGGCGCGCAGGTCGGCCACGTCGGGCACTCTATCCGCTTATCCGGATAAACGAAAGACCATCCTGCCTCCTAGGCTGGCGGCGTGCTGCTCCTGCCGCTCCTGCTCCTCCTGCCGCCCCAGGTGGCCCGCATCGAGGTTGCCGGCCGCCGGCTTCTCCTGGACGGCCGGCCGGTGGCCGGCGCCGGGCCGGTGGAGGAGATCCGGGGCCGCCTGGTCTTCGCCCTGGACCCGGCGGATCCCCGGAACGCCCGGATCACGGACCTGGGCCTGGCGCCCCGGAACGCCGCCGGCCGGGTGGAGGCCTGGACCGACTTCGTGGTCCTCCAGCCCGCTCGTCCCGAGGCGCGCCGGGGGCTGGCCCTGGTCGAGGTGAGCAATCGGGGCGGCCGGGCGGCCCTGCGCTACTTCAACCTGGCGGCGGCAGCCGAGGGCCCCTACGGGCCCCTGGGCGACGGCCTGCTCCAGCGCCTGGGACTGACCCTGATCTGGCTCGGCTGGCAGGCCGACGTCCCCGACCGCCCGGGCCTCCTGCGCCTGCACGTACCCGTGGCCCGGAACCCCGACGGCAGCCCCATCCTCGGCCTGGCCCGGGCCGACTGGACCGTGGACGCGCCGGCGGCCTGGCTGCCCCTGTGCCACCGGGGCCAC
>CAYMFV010000286.1:0-4321 GCA_964389745.1 uncultured Planctomycetales bacterium
GGCTTCGCTCTCGAGATCGCCGGAGAGCCGCTGCTGCACGGTGCCTGGCTCCCTGCCGTGGTCTTTAGCGTGGCCAATGGCCTGCTCATGATCGCCCGGATCCGCGCCGAAGAGCGCGCCCTCAGCGAGCACAATGGCTATGACCGGGCCTTCGGTGGGCTGCGTCGCTTCATCCCTGCGCCGCGGCTGTGGGCTCGCGTCTCTTGACCTCTCGCTCCCAGGGGCAGGCAGCCTCGGACGCTTCGCTCTCGGATTCCAGTGACTCGGTGGAGCGTGTGGTAGAGACCATCTTGCGCCGCGACTGTGGGGTGACGGGACCGCTGGCGCCGGAAGCTCGGCTGGCCGAGGACCTGGGGCTCGACTCGCTGCGTTTGCTCACCCTGGTGGTGGAGCTCGAGCCGGCCAATCGCCTCGAGGTGGAGCTGGTCCTCCCGGAGGGCGGCGACCCCGCACGCTTCACGGTTCGCCTCTTCGGCGAGGGGGTCCTGATCCGGGATCCCGGCACGGATTTCCTGGCCGAGCAGGACCACGTCGAGGAGTGGGCCATGCCGCCGCTGACGGGCGGCAAGGTGCACGTCGTCCTCAGCGCCCGGCCGAAGGCCAGCGGCCTGGCTGTGTTCCGGGCCCTGGAGCCCGGCCAGGAGATGACCCTGAAGGTCCAGGGAGTCACAGGCCGGGCGGTTTACCTGGAAGAAAGGGTGGCGCCCCTGGGCCCGGCCGAGGTCCGGCGCCTCCGCCTCGACCTCACCGGCGTCGTCCGGGTGTTCCGCGGCCGGGTCCTCGACCTCGAGGGCAACCCCCTGGTGCGCGCCTACCTGCAGATCGGTGGCCAGATCCTCGGCTGGACCGACGCGGAGGGTCGCTTCCTCTGCTTCGGGGCCGAGCCGGACCCCGCCACTCTCCTGGTCCAGCACCCGACCTGCGCGACCCTGTTCCTGCCGGACTACGTCCTGCCCGCGGATGGCGCCCCTGTCGAGTTCCGCCTTGCCCCGGCCTTCCGGGTGGTCATCGAGGTCGTGGACCAGGCCGGGACCCGGGTGCCGGGCGCCGAGGTCTACATCCTCCGGGGCGGCTTCACGACCACCACCCACGACCTGGGCGACGGACGCCACGAGGCAACCTCCCTCTCCTCGGAGCCGGTGCAGGTCCGGGTGCGCCTGGCCGGACGGAGCTACGTGCGGGATCTCGACCCGACGGCTGGTACGGCCCGGGTCGTGATCCCGCTGCACGGCAAGGTCGCTCTCGACCTCCTCCAGCTCCAGTCCTCTCGGGGCAGTGGCTCCGTCATCGCGATCCTGCGGCCGAAGGGGGCGGAGGGGGGCCCTCCGATCGTGGAGTTCCTGCCCGGTCGCCTCCCCGCCCGCTGGTCCTTCGACTTCGTGCCACCGGGGACCTGGGAGCTGTGGCTGGACTACCAGCCCTCGCCGGACGAGGAGGCCGCCGGCCGCGGCCGCGAGCACCTCGCCGGGCCCCTGCCGGTCCGGGTCGAGGCAGGCCAGGAAGTCACGGTGAACGTCCCCCGGCCAGGGGGTTGAACCGCCGCGGCGCCGCCAGCCCGCCCTGGCGGGCTACCCTGGCCGGCCCATGTGCCGCTTCGTCTTCCACCTGGGCCCGCCCCTGCGCCTGGCCGAGCTCCTCACCGAGCCCCGGCACTCCCTGATCCAGCAGAGCCTGCACAGCGAGGAGCGGGTCGAGCCGCTCAACGGCGACGGCTTCGGGGTCGCCTGGTACGTGCCGGAACTGGGACCGGAGCCGGGCCTCTTCCGCTGCACGACACCGGCCTGGAACGACGCCAACCTGCACAGCCTGGCCCGGGTCACCCGCAGCCCCTGCATCCTGGCCCACGTCCGGGCCGCCACCCCGGGGATGGAGGTGGTCCGGACCAACTGCCACCCCTTCGTCCGGGGCCGCCTGGCCTTCCTGCACAACGGCGAGGTGCCCGGCTTCCACCGCCACCGCCGGGCCTTCGTCGACCGCCTCGCCCCGGGCAATTTCGCTGCCGTCCGGGGCACCACCGACAGCGAGCACCTCTTCGCCCTCTTCCTCGAGCACCTGGGCCCGGCGGCGGCGGACCCCGACGCCGAGGCGATGGCCGGGGCCTTGGAGGCCACCCTGGTCGAGGTCCTGGAGCTGGTCCGGAGCTGGGATCCCGAGGCGACGACGACCCTCAACCTGGCCGTCACCGACGGCCGGGCGGCGGTCCTGACCCGCTTCGCCGCCGGCCACCCGGAGGCGGCGCCGAGCCTGCACTGGAGCCGGGGCCGGCGCTACAGCTGCGCCGGCGGCGTCTGCCGCATGCTCGATCCCGGCCCCGAGGGCCCCTCCCTGCTGGTGGCCTCGGAGCCCCTGAGCGAGGATCCGGGCTGGCAGGACGTCGCCCCGGACAAGCTGCTCCTGGCCTGGCCGGACCACCGGGTCGAGCTCCGGCCCCTGCAGGTCGGATCGGGGGGGGGCGCGGGCCGCCCGTGAGCGGCGCGGCTGCCGGGTCCCTGGCCCAGAAGCCGGACGGCCAGGATCAGGCCGGCCGCCCACAGCAGGGCCACGAGCAGGATCTGTCTGCGCAGTCGAATGGACACGTTCGCCTCCAGGATGGCTGCGAACAGGGGGTGTCGCCCGGTGGAATAGACCCCGAGGATGACCGGAGGATGACCCGGCCCCGGGGCGGCGCTTCAGTCCTCCCGCAGCTCCTCCCGGGCCTCCCGGGGCGTCGAGCCACGCTCCTCGGCCCGGCGGCGCAGGGCCTCGAACTCGGGCTTCAGGGCCACCGGGCCCTCCGGGTCCTCGCGGATCTTCCAGGGCATGGGCCCCAGGGCGCCGTCCCGCTCCGCCACCGTGCGCGGCCGGCGCCGGCGGCTGACGGGCTGGACGCGCATGCCCAGGGTGCCCAGGTGCCGGTACACGAGTTCCTCGAACTCCCCCCCTCTGGCGGCAGGGACCAGGACGCAGACTTCGAAGGCCGGACGGCCCTTCTTGGCCCAGGCCGGCAGGGCGAAGGCCTCGACCGCACCGGCTGCCCGGAAGGCCTCGAGGGCGGCACCCACCACCTCCCCGGACTGGTCGTCGACCAGGACCCGCAGCTCGAGCAGGGACTCCCCCCCCCCGAAGACCCGCTCCAGGACCACGCGCAGGAGGTTCGGGCCCTCCGGGGTCTCCCGGCTGCCCAGACCGTGGCCCACCGCCTCCACCACCGCCGGCGGGCCGGGCTCCCAGGCGGCATCCCAGGCCCGGAGGAGGGCGGCCCCGGTGGGCGTGGTCCGCTCCCCCTGGAGCTCCCGCCCCCGGACAGGGGCGCCCCGGAGCAGCTCCAGGACCGCCGGCGCCGGCACCGGCAGGCGGCCGTGGGCGGTGGCCACGGTGCCGCTCCCCAGGGCCGGAGGCGTGGCCCGGACAGCTGCCGGCTCGAGGGCGTCGAGGAGGGCGCAGGCGCCGGCCACGTCGGCCAGGGCATCCAGGGCCCCCACCCCGTGGAAGTGGACCCCCTCCGGCCGGCAGCCGTGGACCCGGGCCTCGGCCGCCGCCAGGAGCCGGAAGGCGCGCTCCGCCCACCCCCGGGCCCGAGGCGTCAGGGGCACGGCCGCCAGCACCTCCAGGACCTCGGCCAGATGCCGCTCCGGCTGGCCGGCGGGTGCCGTGACCGCGAAGCAGAGGCCCCGGAGGCCGCCCCGGCGCTCCTCCCGGAGGCTCCAGGGGGGGGGACCGGGGAGGGCCCGGCCGGGCTGGGAAGGCCGGCGGACGGTGAGCCTCCCGGGCACGGTCTCCGACATCGCCTGGGCAGGCAACCGGCTCGCTGCAGCAGTTCCCGCGGCCGGGGTCATCGTCCTCGTCGATCCCGCGACGGGCGCCGAGACGGGCAGGACCAGGGTGCCGGGATGGACGGACGGGAGCCAACAGGAGGGTCATCTCCTGGCCCTTCCGGACGGCGACTTTCTGGCCAGCGCGCCGGAACCCGGCGAGCTGTGGCGGGTCGATCCCGGTGGGGCGAGGCCACCCCGCAAGGTCCGCGGCGGCCTGGCTGGGCTCACCGCCATGGCCCGGCGGCCGGACGGGACGATCATCGGCTCGCTGACCTGGGAAAACCGGCTGGTGCGGATCCGGCTGGCCGCGGATCGCCCGCCGCGATGAGCCGCGGCCGGCGTCTGGACGTGGAGATGACGGAGCGCGGGCTGGCGCCGTCGCGGGCGCGCGCCCAGGCGTTGATCCTCGCCGGCAAGGTCCGGGTCGAGGGAAGGCCGGAGACCAAAGCGGGAACGCCGGTGGCGGCGGACGCTCGAATCGAGGTGACCGCGCCCGACCACCCCTACGTGTCGCGCGGCGGGGTCAA
>CAYMFV010000287.1:0-4300 GCA_964389745.1 uncultured Planctomycetales bacterium
ACCGGGACGCCTGCGCCGAGGGGGCGGCCTGGGGCGTGGTGGGGTCCAGCGACGGCCACCGGGGGTATCCCGGCCTGGGCGTGGACCGGGTCACGGTCCGCGGCCTGACCGCGGTCTTCGCGAGCCACGGCCACGGGCCCATCTTCGACGCCATCGCGGCCCGGCACAGCTACGCCGCGTCCGCGCGTATGGCCATCCTCGCGGCCCTGGACGGCGTGCCCATGGGCGGCCAGGTCGTCGCCGACGCCGACCTGCGGCGCCTGCAGGTGGACGTGGCCGGCACCGCCCCCATCCAGCGCCTGGTGCTGGTGGTGGACGGCCGGGACGCCCGGGAGTGGCGGCCGCCGCTGCCCGGCGCCCAGGTGCTGCGGGTGGACGAGCTGCTGCCGGGAGCTCCCGGCGTCTGGTACCTGCGCGTGGAGCAGGAGGGGACGCCGGAGTTCCCCGACGGCGAGCGCGGCTGGACCAGCCCCTGGCTCCTGGTACCGTGAGGGAGCAGGGCCTGGAGCAAGCGGCGCTGCAGGTCCACCCGGAGGACGAGGTGGCCGTGGCCCTGGTGCCCGTGGCCGCCGGGACGCGGGTGCAGGTCGGCGGCCGCAGCGTGACCCTCACCGGGCCGGTGGCGCCCGGCCACCGCTTCACCCTCGTGGACGTGGCCGCCGGCCGGCCCCTGCGCCAGTACGGCGTACCCTTCGGCACCTCCCGGGGCCTGGCCGCCGGCGACCCGGTGACCCGGGAGCGTCTGGACGACACCCTGCCCCCCCCCAAGCCCCTGCCTGCCGAGCTGCACAACGAGGCTCCCCCCCTCCTGCCGGAGGAGGAGGTGCCGCGCTTCCCGGGCTACCGGCGGCCGGATGGCCGGGTCGGGATCCGCAACCTGGTGGCGGTCGTGCCGACCAGCATGTGCGCCAGCCACGAGGCCGTCCAGGTGGCCCTGCAGGCCGAGCTGCGCCTCCTGGACGCCGGACTGCGCCGGACGGTGGACGGCGTCGTCGCCCTGCCCCACGACAAGGGCTGCGGCTGCTCGGAGGGGGACAACCTCGACGTCCTGCTGCGCAGCCTCGCCAACTCCGCCGCCCACCCCAACGTCGGCGGGGTGCTGTTCCTGGACCTGGGCTGCGAGAAGACCGACCGGGCCTACCTGGCCGCCTTCCTGGAGCGCCACGGCGGCCTGGGCTGGGACAAGCCCGTGGCCTGGATCGGCATCCAGGAGGCCGGCGGCACCGCGGCGGCCATCGCCCGGGGCGTGGAGGCGGTGGCGGCCATGCTGCCCCGAGTGGCCGCCGCCCGCCGGCAGGAGGTCCCGGCCGGGGAGCTGGTCCTGGGTGTCAAGTGCGGCGGCTCGGACGGCTTCTCGGGCATCAGCGCCAACCCGGCCCTGGGGGCCGCTGCCGACCGGCTGGTGCGCTGCGGGGGCACGGTGCTCATGACCGAGGTGCCGGAGTTCTGCGGGGCCGAGCACGTCCTGGCCGCTCGCGCCCGGAACGCCCGGGTGGCCCGGGAGGTCCTGGAGCTGGTGGCCTGGTACCGGGCGCACGCCGCCCGGGCCGGAGCCCGGCTGGACGACAACCCGAGCCCCGGGAACGTGGCCGGAGGTCTGCTGAACATCGCCCTCAAGTCCCTCGGTGCCGTCGCCAAGGGCGGCACGACGCCGGTGATGGGGGTGACGGCCTATGCCACCCCCCCCCGAGGTCGGGGCCTGCACTTGATGCAGGGGCCGGGCTACGACCAGGTCTCGACCCCGGGACTCGTGGCCGCCGGCGCCCAGGTGGTGGTCTTCACCACCGGCCGGGGCACCACCATCGGCAATGCCCTGGCGCCGGTCATCAAGCTGGCCTCGAACGACGAGGTGGCCGGGCGCATGGCCCGGGATCTGGATCTCTCAGCCGGCGGCGTCCTCAACGGCCGGGAGACGGTGCCGGAGGTCGGGAGTCGGGTCTTCCGACGGATCCTCGAGGTGGCGGGCGGCGCCCGGACCCGGGCCGAGGAGACGGGCCACCGGGAGTTCCAGGTCTGGAGCGCCGGTGCCGTGCACCTCTGACGCCGGCCGTCGCGGGACGCCACCAGCGCCCCGGCACCATACCCTTCCGGCACTATTCCCGTTAGACCGCCGGCGCCAGGCGTCAAACCAGGCATGAACGCCAGAGCATGCCCGCGACCGGGCGTGATCCGATCATGTACCTGCACCTCATCCAACTCCTTCTCCTGGTCCCGGTGTCCCTGCCTGCGCCCTTTCCGGCCACCGCCACCGCCAGCCAGGCACCCGGCTTCGAGACCCGGCCCCAGCAGCTGGTGGCCGGTACCACCGACGACTTCACCCTCGTGGCCCGGGGTCCCTTCCTGGCCGGCGACGTGGTGCGCTGGCGCTTCGGCGACGCCCAGGAGCCGGGCGGCTGGACGCCGCCCCAGACGACGGATCCCCTGGGGCCGGGCTACGCAGAGGCTCTCGATCCCGAGATCGTCCTCTCCGTGGAGATGCCTGCCCGCGGCAAGGACCTCGAGCTGTGGATGTCCGTGGTCGCCCCCGTGGCTGCCGGCCAGGAGGTCCGCGTGCTGCTGCACCAGGCCCGGGTCTGCGAGGTCGCCCACCAGCGCGCCCTGGAGGTGTCCCTGTGGTCCTCCGGTGGCACGCTGCAGGAGGTCTGGGTGCCGCTGGCCGCCAGGGCCGGTCCCGCCAGCCGGGTGCACCTGATCCTGCCGAGCATCGCCTCGCCGCAGGGTCCCCTCCTCCTCCGCGCCGCGGCCCTCGACGCCTACGACAACGCCGCCCTGGCGGATGCCCTGGCGATGCCCGTGGAGGTGGTGGACATGGAGACCGGTGCGATCGTCGCAGTCGCGAGCCTCGACCTGCTCGCCGGCCGGGGCAGCGTGCTCCTGGCGGGCCTGCCGCCGGGCGCCTTCCAGGCACGCCTGGCCGTTGGCGCCGTTCTTCCTGGAGTCTCCAACCCGTTGCTGGTGAGCACCCGGGCGGCGGGCTTGCCGCCGGTCCTCTGGGGCGATACCCACACCCACGGAGAGTGGAGCTACGACACCCTCTCCATCTCCTGGACAGAGCTCGGCGCCTACGCCCGTGACGTGGCCTTCCTGGACTTCCTGGTGGCCACCGACCACGACTCCCACCTGGCGGAGCAACCGGGGGCCTTCGCCAAGATGCGCCTGGATCTGCGGGCTCTCGAGACCAGCCGGTTCACCACCTTCCCGTCCTACGAGTGGACCTCCTCGTCGGGATCCGGTGCGAACCCTCAGGCCCTCCGGGACTCCCACGCCTGGGGCCACCGGACCCTGATCTTCCGCAACTCCGACGAGGCATACCTCCTGTCCAGCAAGGATCCCGGCGCCGATGACCTGCTCGAGCTGCTGACGGATCTCGAGATCAGGGCACCGAGCGGTTTCCTGGCGATTCCGCACCATCTCGGCCGCCCCTTCGTGCGCCAGTGGTGGCACGGCGGACCGTGGTGGGGCCGGATCGAGGGTATCCCGAGCGGCATGCTGCGCCGGCACGGTGGCGTCGCCGAGATCTACAGCGCCCTCGGCCCCCAGGAGACCCGGGTGGCCGACGACCCCTGGCGCAAGATGCCGGCGCCCTGGGAGGACGAGATTCTGGCGGCCGGGCTGCCCACCCGGCGCTTCCGCGACGCCTGCGCCGACGGGGCTGCCTGGGGCGTCGTCGGGGCCAGCGACAGTCACCGCGGCTATCCCGGCCTCGGCGTGGATCGGATCACCATTCGCGGGCTAACGGCGGTCTTCAGCGAACCCGGGCACGGGCCGGTATTCGACGCCATCGCGGCGCGGCACACCTACGCCTCCTCCACCCGGCTGGCGATTCTCGCGACGCTGGACGGAGCGATGATCGGCGAGGAGGTCCAGGCCGCCGGGATGCTGCACCTCGAGGTGACGGTGGCCGGCACGGCTGCCATCCGACGTGTGGTGCTGGTGGTGGATGGCGAGGACACCCGGGAGTGGCGGCCGGTCCTGGCCGGCTCCGAGGTGCTGCGGGTGGACGACATGCTGCCGGTGGAAGGTGGTGTGTGGTACTTGCGGGTGGAGCAGGAGGGGACGCCGGAGCAGCCGGATGGGGAGCGTGCGTGGACTAGCCCCTGGCTCGTCTCGCAGATACTGGCCCCCCTTGCTGGAGGCGGAGTACCCGGGGAGGCGTAACCCCGGGCCCCCGGGACCGTCGTCCAGGGCAGACGGCCCTCCTGGCCGCGCCCGGACACCACCATGAGCCGCTTCCAGCCACCCTTCTGTCCCCACGACGACTGCCCCTCCCGCCGCGGCCGCCGTTCCTTCCTCTGGATCC
>CAYMFV010000288.1:0-4297 GCA_964389745.1 uncultured Planctomycetales bacterium
GGGGGCGGGGGGGAGGGCAGCGGCCCGGCGGCGGCCGCCGTACCTGGCGCGCGAGACCAGCTCCACGTCGAAGGGAGTGCCCGCGGGCACGCTGGTGGCAGAGCTCGACACCCGGGCCAGGACCGGCTGGCTGGCCAGGGCGGTGTGCAGGACCAGCTCCCGGCCCGGGCCGAGGTTTCCCTCCGGATCCGTGTAGTCGGCCCGGTAGTGGAGGAGCTCGTCGGGACCGAGGCCCTGGACACGGGTGGTGTGGAAGAGGCGCGGGCGGTCATCCTCGCCGGTGACCGTGCTGCCGTAGGCCGGGTCCGGGCCGTAGTGCAGGGTCAGGCGGCCGACGTCGGGCAGGGCTCCCCGGGTGTCCAGGAAGGTGTGGAAGACCCGCTCGTCCGGGGTGGCGCCCACCTCCACCGTCACCTGGCAGGGGGGGGGAGGCTGGTCGTCGAGCAGGGCCACCTTGCCGGCGCGCATCGGCTGGTAGAGGAAGTCGCCCACGTACATGTTGCGCCACAGGACCTTGGGATCGCTGACCCGGGCCGCCTCGGCGAAGGTCAGGCCCTGGACCAGGAGGTAGTACTGGAGGACCTCCGGGTAGGGGTGGCCGGAGAGGTAGGGCTCGGCGATGCAACCGGCCCCGGCGGTGAGGCCGCGCAGCAGGGACTCGCCGAGGAAGGAGCCCGGGGCGGCGTCCCGGATGCCGGCGATGGAGTTGCTGTCCAGGTCGCAGGCCACCGAGCCCGGGATCCACTCCCAGACGTCGAAGAACTGGCGGAAGTTGTACCAGCCCTGGTACCAGAGGGCCGCCGGCGCCGTGTCCGCCGGCAGGCCATTCTCCCAGGTGGCGCCGCTCTCGCCGATCTCGGTGCCGTAGGGCTCCCAGAACAGCGGGAAGCCGGGCTGCTCCATCCACTGGCGGCCGTAGGCCATGTCCTTGTCGGCGTCGGCGTAGGCGAAGTGGCCGTAGGGATAGCCCGAGAGCTGCTGCCAGGTGTAGGCGCCGTAGCGGGTGTCGCAGTAGGCGTTGCCCTGGTAGTAGCCCGCCTGGGGCGAGACGTACGCATCGCCATACATGGCCGTCTCCACCAGCTCCATGGCGTGCTGGACGTCGCGGCCGTCCAGGCGGCTGACCAGGTAGGTGCGGGTGTTGGCGAAGAGGTGGTGCTTGGGATCGAAGCGGCCCTTGTCCGGCGGCACGGTCGGGCTGGTCTCGAAGTAGGAGTCGCCGTGGCCGAACGGGAAGTAGAGGGGGTTGTCCCGGTCGCCCATGTACCAGAGCACCATCAGGGTGGTGTCCAGGGCCCGGGCCCCGGCGCCGTTGGGGGCGTTGATCCGGTAGGGGACGCCGTAGCAGAGGACGAAGCCCAGGATGTCGTTCGGCCCGTAGTTGGCCTGGAGGTGGTTGCGGAGGGGCACCACCATCTCGTCCCAGAAGGCCTGCCAGCCCGCCAGCCCGTCGTAGGAGATGCCCGCGGGGGAGAGGGGCAGGCCCACGAGCTGGCTGGCGGGGATGTGCCGCCGCCGGGCGTACCACTCGGCCACCTGGGCCGAGTCGCCAACGCCGTCCCCGTCCTCGTCGGGCCAGTTGCTGTTGTAGACGACAAGGATCCGCCCGCCCAGGTCCTCGGGATCGGGATCGAAGCCCTGGGGGACCGCGGGCAGGGCCGCAGACAGGAGCAGGAGGGTGAGCAGCGACATGGTCCTGGCGAATCTAACACGGGGCGAGACGGCCTATGGCCTACTCCAGGGGGCAGGGCGCCGGGAAGGCCGCCACCGGCGGGAAACGCGGACTATCGCCGGCGCTCGGGACCTCGGCGCCGTCGGCGTAGCCCAGGGCGGCCAGGGTGGCCTCCTCCTCGGCGCTGCGCCGGGGGGCGTAGCGGGCCGCCCGGGGCGAGCGCGACAGGGCCAGGGCGTGGGCCTGGCTGCTCCGGAAGTCCCGGCAGAAGGCTTGCAGCGCCTCCTGCCAGCGGGGATCCTCCGGTGCCAGGGGGGGGCCGGTCTCGCCGGGGTCCTGCCGTCGGTCCCGGATCTCCAGGAGCGGCCGGCCGTCGGCCCGGGTGGCCGGCTTCAGGACCAGCTTGCCCACGGCCCGGGTGCGCGGCAGGTCCAGCTCCAGGAGCCGGAGCACCGCGTAGCGGTCGCTGCGCCAGCCGTCCCGGAAGACCGGCCCGCCGACGATGCGGCAGAGGAGGGTGCGCGGCGGCTCCGGCCGGCCCTCGAGGAGGGGCCGGAGGGAGCGGCCGGCGGCCTCCGGCAGGCCGTCCATGCCGCACAGGTCCAGGAGGGTCGGGGCCAGGTCGTAGATGCGCACCAGCTCGGGCACCCTTAGCCCCCCCCCGGCGGCGCCGGGCAGGCGCAGGATCAGGGGAATGTGCAGGAGCTCCGGATAGAGGGTCGAGCGGTGGCCGATGGAGCCGTGCTCGAAGAACTCGTCGCCGTGGTCGGAGGTGACGCAGACCACGGTGTTCTCGAGGAGCCCCCGCTGCCGGAGCATGTCCAGGACCGCACCCACGTGCCGGTCCACCCAGTGGATCTCGGCGTCGTAGAGGGCCTCGACGTGCTGCAGGTCCCGGTCGGAGATCCGCCGGGCGCCGGTCTTCGGGTCCCGGACGGCCGGGTTGAAGTACCAGTTGGCGCCGTCCATCTGCCCCTGGTAGTCGGGATCGAAGCGCCGGCCCAGGCCGGCCTCGGCGGCGTCCGGGATGTAGTCGTAGTGGACGTCGAAGTAGTGCAGGAAGAGGAAGAAGGGCCGGTCGTCGTCCCGCTCCAGGAACTCCCGGGCCAGGGCGTTGACGCGGCCGGAGGTGATGTCCCGGTGGGAGAGACGGTCCCGGAAGATGCGCAGCTCGGCGGCGTTCATGGGCGGCGCACCCCGGGCCCGGCGCCGCTCCTCCTCCTGCCGCACTAGCCCGGCGATCGCTTCCGGGCTGGCCATGGCCGAGCGGTAGTCCTCGAAGCCCCGCCCGAAGCCGTGCCGGGGATCCAGGTAGGGCCCGCTGTAGTAGCCGCCGGTGCGGTAGCCGGCGTCCCGGAACTCCTCGGCCAGGGTGCGCCGGTGGGGGTCCAGGGCGAAGTCGTCCTGTTCCACCCCGTGGGCGTCGTCGGTCAGCCCCGTGAGCAGGGCCATGTGGGCCGGCAGGGTCCAGGAGGTCGTGCTCCAGGCGTTCTCGAAGAGCACTCCCTCCGTGGCCAGGGCATCCAGGCGGGGGCTCACCAGCTCCTCCGGGACGAAGCGGGCTTGATAGCCGTAGGCGCCCAGGTGGTCGGCCCGGAGGGAGTCGATGCTGACCAGGAGCACGTTCCAGCGGGGCCCCGGCTCCGGGCGCAGGAGCTGCCAGGCGAGCCCGCCACCCAGGAGGACCACCAGGGCGAGAACGATGGGGAGGAGTCGTCTCATCGGGCGCAGGGCTCCGGGAAGGGAGCCAGCAAGGGTAGCGCCGGGGGGCCGGTTCCCGGGGCCGGCACGGCGCTGGCGTAGCCCAGGGCCGCCAGGTCCCAGGGCTCCCGGGGCGGGGCCGCGGCCACCGGCTCCCGGGGGGGGGCGAGACCCAGGGCCCGGGCCTCTGCGGCCCGCCAGGCGGCGCAGAAGCCGGCCAGGGCCGCGGCCCGCCCCGGGTCGTCCGGGGCCAGGGGGTGTCGCTCGTCCGGGTCCAGGTCGAGGTCATAGACCCGCCAGGCCTCCGGGGGATCGGCGGCCATGCGTACCCGGCTCCGGTCGTCCCGAGCCACGGGCTGGAGCTCCCGGATCACCGCCCAGCGACGGTTGCGCCAGCCGTCCCGGACGATGGGGGAGCCGTCCCGGTGGTCCCGGGTGACCAGGCGCTGCAGGACCCCGGGCTCGGGTGGCCGGTCACCGGCCAGCAGCGGCAGGAGGGAGCGGCCCGTGGCCTCCGGGAGGGGGGGGAGACCGGCACAGTCCAGGAGGGTGGGCGCCACGTCCACCAGGCCGACGGCCGCGTCCACCCGGGAGCCCGGGAAGGCCCGGCCCGGCGCCCGGAGTACGAAGGGCACCCGGACCACCTCTCCGTGCAGGGTGCGGCGGTGGCCGATGCCGCCGTGCTCGAAGAACTCGTCGCCGTGGTCGCCCACGACGCAGATCACGGTCCGCTCCCAGAGCCCCAGCTCCCGGACCCGGGCCAGGATCCGGCCCAGGTGCCGGTCCACCCAGTGGATCTCGGCGTCGTAGAGGGCCTGGACGTGGTGCAGGTCCCGCTCGCCGATGCGGCGCTCCCCGGTCTGCGGGTCCTGGACCCGGTCGTCAAAGAGCCAGTTCTCCCCCCCCCGGCGGCCCCGGTAGTCC
>CAYMFV010000289.1:0-4274 GCA_964389745.1 uncultured Planctomycetales bacterium
AGGGCAGGCGCCGCGCCGGGGGGCGGGGTCGGGCCGCGGGGCTGGAGGGGGGCGGCGGCGGCGGTCGGGGGGGCGGGGAGGGTGCCGGGGGTGTCGTGGAGGTCCGGGGGGACGGCGGGCGGCGGGTCAGCAAGCACGCCGAGGGCGACGGTTGCGCCGAGCCCGGGGAGGTGGGGCGCCTCGTCCGGGAGCGGCGGGGCTGACCCCCCCGTCGCTCCCCGGGCCCGCGTCCCCCTCCTGGACCAGGCGCTTGCGGATCCAGGCGCCGCTGCGCCAGCGCAGCCAGAAGACCACGCTGCCCAGGTAGATCTCGGCGTTCCAGGCCCACCACACCGCCACCACGTCGCCGTGCAGCAGGCGGAGGACCACCAGGGCCAGGGGCACCGACAGACCCCAGGACATCAGGATGCCGACCCACATCACCCAGCGGTGGTCGCCGGCGGCTCGGAGGGCGAAGCGACCGGCAATCTGGAAGGCGTCGCCGAGCTGCCAGGCGGCGCCGGCGGCGAGGACGGCGGACCCGAGGCGGATGGCGGCCTCGTGCTGCTCCGGGTCAGGTGGTTTCAGGAACAGCCCCATCAGGCGGCCGCCGAAGAGCAGGAACAGCCCGCCCATGGCCACCATCAGGGGGATGTTGATCTGGAGCATGCTCCGGAAGCTCCGGCGCACGACGTCCAGGCGTCGTTCGCCCACGTAGCGGCCGATGAGGACACCGGCGGCGTCGCCCACGGCGATGGCCGGCATGAAGGAGACGTGGAGGATCTGCAGGGCGGCCTGGTGGGCGGCGGTGGAGAGGTCTCCCAGGTGGGTGGAGATGAGCCAGGTGATGGTCGTGAAGGAGCCCACCTCGATCGTGAACTGCACCCCGGAGGAGGCACCCACGTCCAGGACCCGGAGGAAACGCCGCAGGCGGGGCAGCAGGCTCCGGAGGGGGGGGCGGGGGGCGGCGGCGCCGAAGCGGAGGAGCAGGAGCAGGGAGATGGTGTCGGCCAGGCCGGTGCCCAGGGCGGCGCCCCGGACGCCCAGGGCCGGGAAGCCGGCGTGGCCGAAGATGAGGAGCCAGTTGAAGAGGACGTTCAGGGGGTGCGCCAGCAGGTCCGCGGCCATCGGCAGGCGGGTGCGACCGCAGCCCCGGTGGTACTCGGCCAGGGACAGGGCGCAGAGGTAGGGCAGTGCCCAGAGGAGCCGCATCCGCAGGTAGGCGGTGGCCTGGGCGACGGCCGCCGGGCTCATGGCGCTGTCGCCGAGGAGGGTGCCCAGGATGGGGCCGGCCAGGCGGGCGAGGAGCAGGCAGAGGACGCCGAAGAGCAGGGCCAGGTGGAAGGCCTGGGCGCCGAAGGAGCGGGCCGCGTCCCGATCCCCGGCCCCCAGGTACTGGCTGACCAGGGACTTCTGGCCCCGGAGCACGCCCATGGGGAAGGCGACGGTGTTGAAGGCCACCATGCCGGCCATGCCCACGGCGGCCAGGGAGCCCGTGCCCAGGCTGCCCACCATCAGCGTGTCCACGAAGCCCTTCAGGGTGAAGGAGACCATGGACACGCCGATGGGCCAGGCCAGCAACAGGACCTGGCGTCGGCCCCCGGGGCGGCCGGGGGGCACGGGGACGATGGCGGCGGCGGGCACGGCGGCTGGGCCGCCATCCTGCCATGCCCCCGTATCGCCGCTGCTGGAAAGAGGCTTGTTCCGGCGGGGGGGCGGGGCTATGCCGAGGAAGGAAGTCCGGCATCCCGAGCATCCATCGCCAGGCGGACTACCCGGCTTCTTCAGAGAGGAGAGTCATGTTCGACGTGTTCATGGAGGCTCTGCGCGCCATCGTTGTCGGTGGCATCCTCCTGGCGTTCATTCGGACCCGACGCAGCCGGGAGATCTCCGACGTGGTCGGCTGGTGGTACGTGGCCGGTGGCTTCGGCCTGGTGTTCCTCGGTACGGTCTTCGACCTGACGGACAACTTCCCCGAGTGGAACACCTACGTGATCATCGGGGACACCGAGGTGGAGGCCTTCCTGGAGAAGGTCGTCGGCTATCTCCTCGGCTTCATCCTGATCGCCATCGGCGTCTGGCGGTGGCTGCCGAAGCTGGCCGAGCACTCCGAGCTGCGGCGCAGAGAGCTGCAGGTCAGCCAGGAGCGCTTGCGGGTGTTGAAGGCGACCATGCGGACCGTCCAGGACATCGTCAACAACTTCCTGCAGAGCATGCGTTACGTGGTCGTGGTCATGGAGGAGCGGGAAGCCATGGATCCCGAGACCCTGACGCTGATGGAGTCCGCCATCCAGGAGACGGCCACCAAGCTGAAGAAGCTGGGAGACCTGGACTCGACCCCGGAGAAGCAGATGGCTGGCGGAGTCGGGATCGACTACGAGTCCGTCCCGGAAGGGGTGGAGGAGAAGGGCCGGCAAGCCTCCTGACGCGCACGGGGCCGTGCGCTGGGGAGACTCGCTCGGGCTGCGGGCCAGCCGCTATCCTGGCATGGCCCCGGGGGCGCCGCTGCCATGTTCCTCCCTGTCCCGCCGCTCCTCCTCGCCCTCCCCCTGGCCGTCGCCCCGACCGTGCAACAACCTCCCGTGCGTCTTCCCGACCTGGAGGGAGCCGCCTGGCTCAACACCGACCGGCCCCTGGCCTCGTGGCGGGAGGACCTCCGGGGCCAGGTCGTGCTCCTGGACTTCTGGACCTACTGCTGCATCAACTGCATGCACGTGCTGCCGGACCTGGCGGCCCTGGAGGAGGAGTTCCGGGACGAGCCCTTCCTGGTCATCGGCGTGCACAGCAACAAGTTCCCCCAGGAGGGGGAGGTGGCGAACGTCCGCCAGGCGGTGCTCCGCTACCGCATCCGCCACCCGGTGGTGGTGGACACGGGCCGCCGCCTCTGGAGCCGCTTCGGGGTCCGGTCCTGGCCGACCCTGGTGCTGGTGGACCCGGAGGGCCGGGAGGTCGGCCGGGTGGCCGGCGAGGGACACCGGGAGGCCCTCCGGACGGCCATCCGGGACCTCCTGGCGGAGCACCGGGAGAAGGGCACCCTGGCGCCGGGACCCCTGGAGCTGCGCCGGGAGGCGGCCGACACGGGCGAGCTCCGCTACCCGGGCAAGGTCCTGGTCCACGGCGGCCGCCTGTATGTCGCCGACTCGGGGCACGGCCGGGTGCTCGCGGTGGACCCGGCGGACGGCAGCATCCTGGGCCGCTACGGCGAGGGGGTCTTCCGGGACCCCCAGGGCCTGGCGGTGCTGGGCGAGCACCTCTACGTGGCCGACCCGGCTGGCCACGCCATCTTCCGGGTGGACCTCGGGGGGGGGGAGGTCGAGCGGGTGGCGGGTACCGGCGAGCAGGCTTCGTGGCGCCCCGAGGCCGGGCCGGCCCGGGAGGTGCGCCTCAACTCCCCCTGGGACCTGGCCGCCGACGGCGAGCGCCTGCACGTCGCCATGGCCGGCAGCCACCAGCTCTGGACCCTGGACCTGGAGGGGGGGAAGGTGCTGCCCCTGGCCGGCAGCGGCCGGGAGGGCCTGGTGGACGGCCCGGCGGAGAGCGCCTGGCTGGCCCAGCCCTCGGGACTCGCCATCCGGGGCCGGCGGCTGTACCTCGCCGACTCCGAGGTGAGCGCGGTGCGGGTCGTGGACCTCGAGGCCGGGACGGTGGACACCCTGGTGGGCACCGGCCTCTTCGACTTCGGCCACCGGGATGGACCCTTCGGGAAGGCCCGGCTCCAGCACCCCCTGGGCCTGGCCTGGTGGCGGGACCGGCTGCTGGTGGCCGACACCTACAACAACAAGGTGAAGGCCCTGGACCTGGCCGCGGGCCGGGTCGAGACCGTCGCCGGCACCGGGGAGGAGGAGCTCCGGGACGGCGTCCTCACCTTCTGGGAACCGGGCGGCCTGGCAGTGGACGGCGACACCCTCTACGTGGCCGACACCAACCACCACCGGGTGGTAGCGGTGGAGCTGCCCGGGGGGAAGTGGCGGGTGGTCCTCGGCGGGCGGTGACGGCTGCCACCCTCCTCGCCGACACCTCCTTCCTGGGGGACGTCCTCTGTGCCGAGCCCCTGGTGAGGGCCGTCGCCCGGCGCCACGGCCCGCCGGTGGACTTCCTGGCTGCGCCGGGGGGGGCGGCCATCCTCGAGGGGCACCCGGACCTCCGGGAGATCCTGGTCTTCGACAAGCGGGGGGCCGACCGGGGGCTCCGGGGGCTCCTGGGCATGGCCCGCCGCCTGCGCCGGCGCCGCTACGCCCGGGTGCTGTGCACCCACCGCTCCTGGCGCACGGCCCTGCTGCTGCGGCTGGCCGGCG
>CAYMFV010000290.1:0-4261 GCA_964389745.1 uncultured Planctomycetales bacterium
GGGCGGCCCTGGGGGTCCCCCTGCGGCCCGGGCGCCTGCACCTCCTGCCCGGGATCGGCCCCGGCCTCGAGGAGAGGATCCGGGCCTGGTACGCCCGGGGAGGCTGGGAGCTCCCCGACGCCCATGGCTTCCGGACCCCGGACCCGGGAGGCTAGAGTCTCGGGCGACTTGGACACACTCGAGGAGACCGTGGCCCGCGCCCTGGCGGAGGACGCGGCCGGGGAGGACCAGACCTCCCTGGCCGTGGTGCCCCCGGAGCGCCAGGCCCGGGGCCGGATCCTGGCCCGGGCCGACGGCGTCCTGGCGGGCACGGCCTGGGCCGAGGCGGCCTTCCGCCACTGCGACCCCGGGGTGGAACTGGACTGGCGCCGCCGGGACGGCGACCGGGTGGGGCCGGGGGACGTGGTCCTGGAGTGCAGCGGCCGGGCCCGGGGCCTGCTCGCCGCCGAGCGGACGGCCCTCAACTTCCTGCAGCAGCTCTCCGGGGTGGCCACCCTGACCGCCCGTCTGGTGGCCGAAGCGGGGCCGGTGGCCGTCCTGGACACCCGCAAGACCGTTCCGGGGCTCCGGGACGCCCAGAAGGCCGCAGTCCGGGCAGGGGGGGGGAGGAGCCACCGCCGGGACCTGGCCGCGGCCCTGCTCCTGAAGGAGAACCACTTCGCCCTCTCCGGCCTGTCCTTCGCCGAGACCGTGGCCCGGGCCCTGGCCGCCGTCGGCGACCTTGAGGTGGGCGTCGAGGTCCGGAGCGTCACCGAGGCCTGCACGGCCCTGGAGCTGGGCGCGGCCTACGTCCTCCTGGACAACTTCGCGCCGGAGGAGCTGCCGGCGGCGGTGGCTCGGATCCGGGAGCGCTTTCCCGATGCCGTCCTCGAGGCCAGCGGCGGCTTCGGCCCCGGGCGCCTGGCGGCCCTCCGGGAGGCCGGTGTGGACCGGGTGTCGGTGGGGGCCCTGACCCACTCGGCCCCGGCCCTGGACCTGTCCTTCCTGGTCGAGGCCGGGGATCCGCCCCCCCCCGGGAGCGCGCCGTGAACGCCTGGCGGGCCAGCTTCCGCGAGCAGGCCGAGTCCCGGCGCATGCCGGAGCTGCGCCGGCGCGTCCAGGATTTCCTCCGCCAGCAGGGCGTCGCCGAGCCCCTGGTGGACCGGACCGGCCTCCTGGTGAGCGAGCTGACCCACAACGCCGTGGCGGCGGCCGGCGGCGCCGGTGCCGTGCGCGTGGACGTGGCCGGGGATGGGGGCGAGGTCCGCCTGGAGGTACGCTGTGACGAGAACACCGACCTGGAGCGCCTCCGGGAGGCCCTGGCCCGGGCAGACCGGCTGCCCGGGACCGACAGCGAGCGGGGCCGGGGCCTGTGGCTGGTCCTGGCCTTCTCCCAGGACCTGGAGGTGGACCGGGACGAGGCCGGCCAGATCCGCGTGCGCCTGCAGGTGGCTCCCCCGGACAGCCCGTGACCCTGCCCCCCCTCCTGCACCACGTCGCCGCCGGACCGCTGTCCCGGCGCCTGCTCCTCCTGGGGCTGGCCGTGACCCTGGTGGCCATCGCCTCCTCCCTGACCTTCCCGCCGGGCCCCCCCTCCTTCAGCAGCGGCCTGGTCCTGAACCTCGGCCACCTGCCCCTCTACGGGCTCCTGGCCGCGACCCTCCTGGGCCTGTCGGGCCGTCCCCCGCGCCCGTGGCCGGCCCTCCTCTGGCTGCCCCTCCTCGTCCTGGCCATCGGTGTCCTGGACGAGTGGCACCAGGCCACGGTCCCGGAGCGGAGCAGCTCCCTCCTGGATCTCGGCACCGACCTCCTGGCCGTCCTCCTGGTCCTGGGCGTGGCGGCCTGGGAGCGGGGCCCCCGGAGGCCCTACGCCCTGGCCCACCTCCTCGGCCTCGGCCTGGCCCTGGCCCTCTACTGGGACGCCCTCATCCTCCTGGCCGGTCCCCGTCCCCTGCCCTGGGTTCCCTCCCCGTCCTGATCATGTCCGAAGCCTTCGACCCGGATGCCACCTACCGCTCGCCCCTGGCCGCCCGCTACGCCAGCCGGGCCATGCAGGAGAACTTCTCGGCCCGCCGCCGCGCCCTGGTCTGGCGGGACCTCTGGATCGCCCTGGCCGAGTGCCAGCAGGAGCTGGGTCTGGCGGTCCGGCCGGAGCAGGTGGACGCCCTCCGGGTCGCCCGGGACGACCTGGACCTGGCCCGGGTGGCGGAGCTGGAACGGGAGCTGCGCCACGACGTCATGGCCCACCTCCACGCCTTCGCCGAGAAGGCCCCGGCGGCCCGGCCCATCCTGCACCTGGGCGCCACCTCCTGTTTCGTTGCCGACGGCGCCGACCTGGTCCTGATCCGGGACGGTCTCGGCATCCTCCGGGCCCGCATCCTGGCTGCCTGCCGGGCCCTGGCGGGCTTCGCCCGGGAGCACGCCGATCTGCCGGTCCTGGGCTTCACCCACTTCCAGCCCGCCCAGCCCACGACCCTGGGCAAGCGGGCCTGCGTCTGGCTCCAGGACCTCCTCATGGACCTGGAGGCGGTGGAGGCGCTCCTGGAGCGGCTGCCCTTCCGGGGGGTCAAGGGCACGACGGGCACCCAGGCCTCCTTCCTCGAGCTCTTTGACGGCGACCACGAGAAGGTCCGGGAGCTGGACCGCCGGCTCACCGCCCGGATGGGCTTCCGGCGCAGCGTGCCGGTGTGCGGGCAGACCTACCCCCGGAAGTGGGACACCCGGATTCTCGAGGCCGTGGCCGGTATCGGCGTCTCGGCGGCGAAGTTCGCCGTGGACCTGCGCCTCCTGGCCCATCGCCGGGAGGTGGAGGAGCCCTTCGGCAGCCGCCAGGTGGGCTCGTCGGCCATGCCCTACAAGCGCAACCCCATGCGCTGCGAGCGCATCGGCGCCCTGGCCCGCTACCTGGTGGAGCTGCTGCCGAACGCCCATCACACCGCCGCCAACCAGTGGCTGGAACGGACCCTGGACGACTCGGCCAACCGGCGCCTGACCCTGCCCGAGTCCTTCCTGGCCGCCGACGCCATCCTCCTCCTGGTCCGGGACGTGGCGGCGGGTCTGGTGGTCCACCCCCGGGTCATCCGGGCGATGCTGGGGCAGGAGCTGCCCTTCCTGGCCACCGAGGCCATCCTCATGGCGGCGGTCCAGGCCGGCGGCGACCGCCAGGAGCTCCACGAGCGCATCCGCCGGCACGCCGTGGCCGCAGCCGAGCGGCTCAAGGATGGCGACGGCCGGAACGACCTCCTGGAGCGTCTGGCCGGCGACCCGGCCTTCGCCGCCGTTCACGGCCGCCTCGACGATCTCCTCCAGCCCGAGCGCCACGTCGGCCGGGCTCCGGAGCAGGTCCGGGAGTTCCTGGCAGAGGTCGTGGACCCGGTGCTGGAGGACCGCCGGGAGGTCCAGCCCCCCGAGGGGGAGGTCCGGGTCTAGGAACGGGAAGGGGGCGGGGAGCTCACCTCCCCGCCCCCCGGTCGTCGGCCGCGGCGGCCTAGCGGCCGCGGCGCCGGACGAGCTCCTCGAGGAGGCGTTCCATCCGGGCCATGCGCCGCTCCATCCGATCCAGACGCTCCAGGACCTCCCGGGGATCGGGATGGGGCGGCTCGAAGCCCTCCTCCGGACCCCGCGGGCCGTGCTCCCGGTGGAGCATCATGCCGTGGGGACCGCCGGGCCCGCCGGGGCCCATGTCGCGCATCCGGCCGTGGTCCTGGCCCTGGCCGCGACCCTGGCCCCGGGAATCCCGGCAACCCTCGGCGCAGCAGTCCCGGTCCCCGTGGCCCGAGCGCAGGACGCGGATCTCCTGGTGCATGCGGCCGGGCTCCAGGGCGAGCTGCAGGCCCTCGACGACCCCGTCCCGGATGGCTTCCTCCAGGATCTCGGCCTCGACTCCCGCGAGGTGCTCCAGGGCCATCGGGAGGCGCTCCTCGAGGACCTCCTCGAAGCTCTCCTCATCTTCACCGGAGGCGCCGAGGCGGATCATGGCCATGACCCGGCGGCCGGCCTCCCGTTCCTGGCACGCGGAGCCTTGGCCGGCCTCGTCAACGTCCTCGCTCTGCAGCTCCAGGATCCGGATGGCCGGATGGCCACCGTTCCGATCCTCCCCGCCGAGGAAGAGGGTCCTGGTCCGCCTCTGCTCGCAACCCGACTCCTCCTGCTCCTCCTGCTCGCAGGCCTGGAGCCGGACTCGCAGCTCCAGCTCCGCGCCGGCCGGGCCCTTCTGGCAGCCGTCGCCCTCGCCGCCCTTGCACTCCATGCCGGTGACGGTGGCGGCGCGGGCCTTGTCGCA
>CAYMFV010000291.1:0-4255 GCA_964389745.1 uncultured Planctomycetales bacterium
GTGGGCGGCGCCGGCGCTGCCCTTCCTCTTCGTGCAGATCGCCCCCGTCGCCTACCGGGGGGACCGGGGGCAGGCCGCCGGGCTCCGGGAGGCCCAGTTCCTGACGGCCCGGAAGGTGCCCCACACCGGCATGGTGGTCACCCTGGACATCGGCGATCCCCGGGACATCCACCCGAAGGACAAGCAGGAGGTGGGCCGGCGCCTCGCCCTCCTGGCCCTGCACCGGGTCTACGGCCAGGCGGAGGTGGTGGACTCGGGGCCGGTCTTCCGGGAGGTGCGCCGGGAGGGAGCGCGCCTCCGGGTCCTCTTCGACGGGGTCCACGGCGGCCTCGCCACCCGGGACGGCGGGCCGCCGGCCCGGCTCCAGGTGGCGGGGGCGGACCGGGTCTTCCGCCCGGCCACGGGCCGGATCGAGGGTGACACCCTCCTGGTGTGGAACCCGGAGGTCCTGGAGCCGCTGGCGGTCCGCTACGCCTGGGGGGCGGCCGACGAGGCCTCCCTCACCGATGCCTCCGGCCTGCCGGCATCCTCCTTCCGCAGCGACGACTGGTAGCGGGCGGCCAGGGTCGGGGTGGGCTAGGATCGGCGCATGGACCAGCGGGAACGCGCCCTGCCCTCGGCCGTGGCAGCCCTGGTCGGGGCGGCGGCCCTGGTGATCGTGGTCGCCGGCCTGAAGCTGGCCGCCGACCTCCTGATCCCCCTCCTCTTCGCCGCCCTCCTGGGCCTGGTCTGCATCCGCCCCATGCGCTGGTTGCGGCGCCGGGGCCTGCCCCGGGCAGCGGCGGTGCTCGTGGTCGTCCTGGCCCTCCTGGGACTCCTGGTCCTGCTCTCGGGCCTGGTGGGCCGTTCCCTGGTGGCCTTCCAGGAGACCCTGCCCGGCTACGAGGCCCGACTGAACGAGCTCCTGGACGGGAGCATCGCCTGGCTGCGGCAGCGGGGCGTCCAGGCGGATCCCCGGGAGTGGCAGGAGGCCCTGGACCCCGGCGCCCTCATGGCCCTGGTGGCGACCACCGTCCAGGGCTTCCTGGGGCTCTTCTCCGACCTGGTCCTGATCCTCCTGGTCCTGGTCTTCCTGCTCCTCGAGGCCGACGAGCTCCCGGCCAAGCTGACCCGGGCCACCGCCGGCGGCGAGGCCCTGGAGCGCTGGTCCGGCGTGGGCGACCGGATCTTCGGCTACGTCAGCCTGAAGGCCCTCCTTTCCCTGGTGACCGGGATCCTGGTGGCGCTCCTCCTGGTGGCGGCCGGGGTGGACTTCCCGGTCCTCTGGGGGCTGTTCGCCTTCCTGTTCAACTTCGTGCCCAACGTCGGCTCGATCCTGGCCGCTCTGCCGCCGGTGCTCCTGGCCCTGGTCCAGTACGGTCCCGGGCGGGCCCTGGTGGTGGGGGCGGGCTTCGCGGCCATCAACATGGTCCTGGGCAACGTCGTCGAGCCCCGTCTCATGGGCCGGCGCCTGGGCCTGTCGCCCCTGGTGGTGATCCTCTCGCTGGTCTTCTGGGCCTGGTGCTGGGGTCCGGTGGGCATGATCCTGGCCCTGCCCCTGACCATGGTGGTGAAGATCCTCCTGGAGCACAGCCCCGGGCTGCAGCCGGTCGCGGTCCTCCTGGGCACCGGCGAGGACACCCTGCCGTCCGGCCCCGGGGCCCGGCGGGAGCAGCCCCGGGCAGGAGACTAGGCTGGGGGGCATGCAGGTCGTCCCGCGGCTCCTGGTGCTCCTGGCCCCGACCTTCTGCCTGACCGCCTGTGTGGTTCCTGGCCCGGCGCCGCCGCCGGAGCGCCCGAACATCCTCCTGGTCTACCTGGACGACCTGGCCTGCAACGCCGTCGGTGCCTACGGCGCCACCTGGGCGCCGACGCCCCACATGGACCGCCTGGCCGCCGCCGGCCTGCGCTTTGACCGGGCCTTCGTGGAGAACGCCATCTGCGCCCCGGCCCGGGCCACCGTCCTCACCGGCCGCTACAGCCACCAGCACGGCGTGGTGGACAACCGGGTCGCCTTCGACGCCTCCCAGGACACCTTCCCCCGCCGCCTCCAGGCCGCCGGCTACCAGACCGTCCTCCTGGGCAAGTGGCACCTGAAGAGCGAGCCCCGGGGCTTCGAGCACTGGGAGGTGCTACCCGGCCAGGGCCGCTACTACAACCCGGTGCTGCGCACGCCCGAAGGCGAGGTCCGGGTGCCGGGCTACGTCACCGACGTCCTCACCGACCGGGCCTTGCGCTGGCTCCGGGAGGAGCGGGATCCCGACCGGCCCTTCCTGCTCATGCTCCAGCACAAGGCGCCGCACCGGAACTGGCAACCGGGGCCCCGGGAGCTGGACCTCCTGGAGGACGTGGAGCTGCCCGAGCCTCCCACCCTCTTCGACGACTGGGGGGGGCGCGGGCCGGCGGCGGCGGACCAGGCCATGACCATCGCCCGGCACCTGACCGAGGGCGACCTGAAGCTGGTGCCGCCCCGGGGCCTCGAGCCGGAGCAGCTCGCCGTCTGGCACGCGGCCTACGAGCCCCGGAACGCCGCCTTCCGGGCTGCCGGGCTGGAAGGCGCCGACCTGGTGCGCTGGAAGTACCGGCGCTACCTCAAGGACTACGCGCGCTGCGTCGCCGGGGTGGACCGGGGCCTGGGCGAGATCCTGGACTTCCTCGAGGAGAGCGGGCTGGCGGCGAACACCGTGGTGGTCCTGACCTCCGACCAGGGCTTCTTCCTGGGGGAGCACGGCTGGTACGACAAGCGCTTCATGTACGAGGAGGCCCTGCGGGTTCCCCTGGTGGTTGCCTGGCCCGGCGTCGTGCCGGCCGGGCGGGTGGACCGGCACCTGGTCCAGAACCTGGACCTGGCGCCGACCTTCCTGGAGCTGGCGGGCCAGGCGGTGCCCGCCGGGATGCCGGGCCGGAGCCTGGTACCCCTCTTCCGGGGCGAGGAGCCGCCGGCCTGGCGGGACGCCATCTACTACCACTACTACGAGTACCCCCGGCCGCACCACGTGCATCCCCACTACGGGCTGCGCACCGAGCGCTGGAAGCTCATCCGCTGGCCCGACCTCGACCGCTGGGAGCTCTTCGACCTGGAGGCGGATCCCCTGGAGCTGCACGATCTGTCCGGGGATCCGGAGCATGCCGGCATCCTCCGGGAGCTGCAGGAACGGCTGGCGCGCCTGCGGCGCGCGGTGGGGGATGCCGACTAGTCTGCCGGTCATGGGCTGTAGGAGCCGGCTCCTCTGCCTGGCGCTCCTGGCTGCCGCCGGCTTCGGGGCGCCCCTGGCCGGGCAGCAGGCTCCAGGGCGGCAGTGGATCCGGGAGCACTACCGCAAGGACCTCTACCGGGTGCCCATGCGGGACGGAACCCGCCTGTTCACCATCGTCTACCGGCCCCGGGACGAGTCCCGGGAGTACCCCATCCTCCTCAAGCGCACGCCCTACGGGCTGCACCCCTACGGCAAGGACGACTTTCCCGCCTCCCTGGGGCCGAGCCCGGCCTTCGCCCGGGCGGGCTACATCTTCGCCTACCAGGACGTCCGGGGCCGCTACATGTCCGAGGGCGAGTTCGTGAACATGCGGCCCGTCCTGGAGGAACGGGCGCCCCGGGACACGGACGAAAGCACCGACTCCTGGGACACCATCGCCTGGCTCCTGGAACACGTGCCCGGGCACAACGGCCGGGTCGGGATGTGGGGCATCTCCTACCCGGGCTTCTACGCCGCCGCGGGCATGATCCGCCATCACCCGGCCCTGGTGGCGGTCTCCCCCCAGGCGCCCATCGCCGACTGGTTCTTCGACGACTTCCACCATCACGGCGCCTTCTTCCTGCCCCACGCCTTCGGCTTCCTGTCCTCCTTCGGCCTGCCCCGGGAGGGGCTCACCACCCGGCGCAACCCCCGTTTTTCCTTTCCGACCCGGGACGGCTACCGCTTCTTCCTGGAGCTCGGGCCCCTGGCCAACGCCGACGCCCGCTGGTTCCACGGCCGGATCCCTTTCTGGCGGGCGCTCATGGAGCACCCGGACTACGACGACTTCTGGCAGGCCCGGAACCTCCTGCCTCACCTCCAGGACGTGGCCCCTGCGGTCCTGGTCGTGGGCGGCTGGTTCGACGCCGAGGATCTCTACGGCACCTTCCACATCTACCAGGCCGTCGAGGCCGGGAACCCCGGCGTCGACAACCGGCTGGTGGTCGGCCCCTGGCCCCACGGCGGCTGGGCCTACGGTCCCGGCGACCGTCTCGGCCGGGCCCGCTTCGGCAGCGCCACCGCCGCCTGGTACCGGGAGG
>CAYMFV010000292.1:0-4250 GCA_964389745.1 uncultured Planctomycetales bacterium
CGTGTAGCGGTCGGCGCCGCCCAGGTCGAGGACCAGGGCCGCCGGCGCCTCGTAGCGGCTCGCCCGGGGTCCGCCCAGGACCACCCGGGCCGCGGGCTCGTCCCCGACCACCGCCAGGATGTCCCCGGAGAACCCAGGGGGGGGGGAGGCCTGGCGCGGCGTGCCCTGGAGCCGCCGGGCCAGGCTGGCCAGGAAGGCCTCGTCGGTGAGGCGCAGGAGGATGGCGGCCACGGCCAGGATGCGCGGCCGGTCCAGGGTGGAGGGGGCCAGGAGGTGCACCTTCCAGTCGCGGATGGTGCGCTCCTGCTCCGGGGGCAGCTCGGCGCCGGGGAAGTGGGCCCGGTACCAGGCCTCGTAGAAGTCGGAGGGCTGTTCGTGGAGGAGGGCCTGGGCCTCGGGGGCGAGGTCGGCCTGGGCCCGCTGGAGGGAGCGGCTGGCGGCCGCCAGGAACTCCGACAGCCGTTCCAGGAGGGCGAGCTCCTTCAGTTCGGGATCCTGGAGATCGCTCCAGATTGCCTCCAGGGCCGCCAGGTCCGGGTCGGCGTCGTCGCCGGTGCCCGCGGGCAGCGCCCCGAGGTCCAGCCAGCGGGCGGCCAGCCCTGCCAGGGCACCGAACTCCCCCCCCTTGCCGGCCAGGGGGCGGGCGAGGTCGTCGCGCAGCCGGCTGGCGGTGGCCGGCGGTGTCCAGGGCTCGCTCAGGCCCTGGAGGACGACGGGCAGCCGGTGGGGGACGGACTCCAACCTCTGCACCATCTCCTGCATGTGCTCCAGGACCTGGTCCAGGGCCGGGCCGGCCTCCCGGGCCCGGGCCAGGCCGTCGGCGGCCTGCCAGAAGGGGGGAGGGGCGTCCTGGGCCGCCCCGGACGCCGGGAGAGCCAGGCAGGCGAGGAGCAGCAGGCGGCGGTACGTCACGCCTCCAGGGTAGGGTGGATGCCGGGGCCGCGGCGTTGCCGCCGCCGGCGCGACGCGTACAGGGTGCGATGCGATCTCTGGCGTTGCTCCTGCTCCTGCTGCTCCTGGTCGTGCTGGTTTTCTGGCCGGACGGGGGGAGCGGCGGGAAGAGGGGCGCCAGGGGGCCCCTGCCCGGGCCGGGGACCGCCGGGGCGGAACCCGGGCAGCCAGCGTCCGCGGACGCCCCGGCGCCCGGGAGAGGGCGCCTGGCCCTTGCCGCCCCGGCCGCCGCTGCGACCGGGCTGCAGGCTCCCTTCGGCTGGCAGGGCGTTGTCCTGGCGCCGGACGGCGCGCCGGTGGCCGGTGCCAGGGTGTACAGCGAGAGCTTCACGACCTGGTGGGAGGAGCCGCCGCTGCGGGCGGTCACGGCAGGCGCGGATGGACGCTTCTTCCTGGAATGGCCCCGGGAGGAGGAGTGGGATCCCGGGGACGACATCGTGCTCCTGGCCGGCGCGGAGGCCCTGTTCGCCCGGGAGCTGCGCCTGCCGGCGCCCGCCTCCCCGCCGGTGGAAGTGCGCCTGGCGCTGGAGGCGGCGGCGGGCCGGGTACGGATCCTGGTGCTGGACGCCGACACCGGCGAGCCGGTGCCCGGTGTGCCCCTGCACCTGGGCGGCGGCGACTGGCAGGTTCGGGGCAGGACCGGGAGCGATGGCCGGGTCCTTCTCGCCGGCCCCGCCGGGGTCGGCTGCGAGGTGGAGCTGCCGGCGGGCGCCGCCGGCGTGCTCGACGGGCCGTGGCCGATCGTCCTGCCCGGAGACCGGCTTCTCGAGGTCTCCTGCACCCTGGTCCTCCCGCCGCAGGCGCTGCGTCTCCTCGCCCGGGACCGCCAGACGGGGACGGTGCTGGCGGCGGCCAGCTTCCACCGGCTGCGCCACGGAGTCCCGGAAGCCGACCCCATGCCCGCGGAGGGGGGTCTGCTGGAGTGGCGGCAGCCCGAGGACAGGATGCAGGTCCTGGCCTGCGAGGTCCGGGCCCCCGGCCACCTGCCGGTGCGCGTGCACCTCCGTCGTCGCCCGCCCGAGGATCCCCTCCCGGTGGACCTGCCGGCCGGCGCCGAGGTGCCCCTGGACTTCCTGGTCCTACGCTCCGGCGTCCCGGTGGCCGGCGCCACGGTCCGCGCCACCGTCCGGGGGCCGGCCCTGGTCCATCCCGGGGGCCGCCAGGACCTCGCCTGGCAGGCCTGGTCCGGCTGGGGATCCGAGACGACCGTGGAAGGTGCCACCGGCGCCCGCGGGCGGGTGCGTTTCCTCCTTCCCGGCGCCGGCGGCCGGCCGCCGGAGTTCCTGGAGCTGCAAGTCGAGGCGGGGGCCGGGGACACCCGTTCCCTGGGCATCCTGGACACCGCCGTCCTCGGGCCGATGCCCTGGGTCCTGGAGCTCGCCGACGAGTCCGCGACCCTCGAGTTCCTGGTCACCGACCCCGCGGGCCGTTCCGTGGCGGGTGTGGCTCTCGTCGTCCACCTGGAGCCCGTGGCGGGTTCCCCCCCCCTGCTGCGGGCGGCCAGCCGTCTCCCCGGGCTGCGCCAGGGCCCGCCGGTGGAGCAGGAGGGCCGGAGCGGGGCCAACGGCCGCTGGCGGATCCGCGTGCCGGCGCCCGCCCGTCTCGCCTGGTCCGCCCCGCGCCTCGGCCGGGCGCCCCGGGTCGAACCACGAGAACTCGCTGCTGGCGAGGTGCGCGCGATCCGCATCACCACGGCGGCAAGGGGTGGGGTCACCGGCCGCGTGGTCCTGGCCGACGGCAGCCCCTGGTTCGGCCGGTCCGTCCTCCTCTACCTGCGCAACGCCGACGGCACCCGGGTCCAGGGCTCGACCGGCGACCAGCCCATGCAGGCAGTCGCCTGGGCTCGGACCTGGGCCAGCTACCGGGGGGGGGAGTTCCGCTTCCTGGCCGTGCCGCCCGGGCGCTACCGCCTGCAGGCCTGGCCCTTCCCCCTGGCCAGCGGGCCCCACATCCTGGTCGAGGCCGGCGACGAGGATCTCGAGGTGCGGCTGGCGCCCCTCTGCTTCCTGGGCGTGGATCTCGTCCACGGGGACGGACGGCCTTACACGAGGGCGGCGCGCATCAACGTCTTCGAGCCGGGCGAGCACTGGACCTGGTACGGGACCGACCTCCAGGGCGGCACGGGCACGATCCGCTTCGGTCCCCTCGAGCAGGCCTGGCTGCTGGTGGAGCCGTCGGGTGGCTTCGCGGACGTCCTGGTTCCCATCGGTGCCTGGCAGGCCGGCACGAGCCGGGAGCGGACGGTCACCCTCACGCGCGGCCGCACGGTCCGCCTGCGGCTGGCGCCGGAGGAACTCGCTGGCCGGGCGACGCGCATCCGCCGGGCTGGGATCAGCGAGGATGATGCCCGCTCGACGATCCTGGACGGCTACCCGCGGAATGGCGAGTGCTCGATCCAGGCCGGCCGGGACGGCTTCACCCTGCGCGCCTTCGATGCCGGCGGCGAGCCCCTGGGCCCGCCGCTGGTCGTTCCCGCGGGGCAGCAGGACCTGGACCTGGCCTGGGCCCTGGACGCCCCGGAGTCCCGGTGAATACGATGCCACCGGATGCGGGTTCTGTCCGCTCTCATCGCTCTGCTCCTGCTCGTGGCCCTGCTGCTCTGGTTGCTGCCGCGGCGCGGGCCTGCACCGGCCGTGGCGGTGGCGCCGCCGGCGGGCGGCCGGTAGCCTGCCCTGCCCGGTAGCATGGAGCCACGTCGCCAGGTGCCGCCATGCTCCCGATCCTCCTCCTCGCCGTCGCTCTCCCGGCCGCGCCCCAGCAGCACCCGGGCATCCCCTCCACCATCCACCGGGTGTACGTGGTGGAGATGAGCCACCTGGACATCGGCTTCACCGAGCCGCCGACGGTGGTGCGGCGGCGCTCCTGGGAGCACATCCGCCACGCCCTGGACATCCGCGACCGCCGGCCCGAGTTCCGCTGGACCATCGAGAACGCCTGGCAGGCCGAGTCCTTCCTGGCCCTGGCCGCGCCCGCCGACGTGGCCCGGCTGCGCCAGCGCCTGGCCGACGGCTCCTTCGTCTTGGGGGGGGGCTACCTCAATCCCCATTCCGGCCTCTGGGGGGAGGAGGAGCTGCACCGCTTCGGGCAACCCTCGGCCGCCCTGGCCGCCCGTCTCGGCGGCCGGCGGGACGCGGCCCTCCTGGACGACGTGCCCGGCTTCAGCCTGGCCATGCCCCGGGTCCTGGCCGACTCCGGGGTGAAGTACCTGCTCCTCGGCAAGAACGACTTCGTCGGCGGCGACCCGGACATCCCCCTGGCGGACCGGCCCTTCTGGTGGCAGGGGCGGAACGGTTCCCGGG
>CAYMFV010000293.1:0-4228 GCA_964389745.1 uncultured Planctomycetales bacterium
TCCTGGAGGCCTCCCTGGCCGCCTACGGCGCCGCCCGGGTCCTGGAGGAGGCCGGCCTCGAGGACCTGGCCGCCGCCCACCGGGCCTCCTGGAGCCAGGCCGAGGCCCGGCACGGGGACCTGCCCCTGCCCCTCAGCCTCCTGCCGGCCGCCGACCTCCAGGGCGGCCGGCGGCTCCTGACCCGGGGGCCCCTGGTGTGGACCTGGATCGAGGGGGCCGCGGGCCGGCCGGTCCTGGACCGTATCCTGGCCCGCTTCGCCGCCGCTCCTGGCTCGTGGACCACCGAGGATCTCCGCCGGGCCCTCGAGGCGGAGACCGGCCGGGACTGGCTGGAGGACTTCCGCCGCTTCGTCTATGGAAGGGAAGCCCCGCCGGCTCCCGGCGGCCCGGGATCCCAGGACTGAAGCCTTGACCGAACTCCACATCTACTACCACCGGGATTTCGACGGCATGGCCTCGGCTGCCATCCTGGCCGAGGCCCTGGCCTCCTGCCAGGGCGAGACCGAGCTCGCCTGGAGCGGCGTGAACTTCGACCGCACCCTGGACTGGCCCCGCTTCGGCCTCGGGGAGCGCTTCGCCCTGGTGGACTTCCACTACCACCCCAGGGCCGAGTACTGGTTCGACCATCACCCCACCACCTTTCTCGACCCCAGGCACGAGCAGTCCTTCCAGGACAACGGCCGGCACCGCTTCGACCCCACAGCCCCGTCCTGCCCGCCGATCATCGTCACCCACGCCCAGGAGGAGTGGGGCTGGTCTCCCCCCCCCCACGTCGAGGAGCTGGTGCACTGGTCGAACGTCATCGACGCCGCCCGCTACGCCAACGCCCGCCAGGCCCTGTTCGGCCAGGAGCCGGCCCTGCGCATCGCCCGTTCCTTGACCGTCGCTCCGGACTTCGCCTACCACGATCGGATCGTGGACCTGATGCGCCACCACGACCTGATCCGCATCGCCACCGACGAGGAGGTCGAACGCTGCCACCGCCGGGCGGAACGCAACCGGGACAGGGCCCTGGAGGCCTTCCCGACGACCATCCAGGACCGCACGGCCACCGCCCTGCTCGCCGACCTGCGCTCCAGGCGCATCCGCCGGGAGCGCTTCGCTCCCTTCTTCCTCTACCCGGAGATCCACTACGCGGTCACCGTGCTGCCGACCCGGGCAGGTGTGCACATCACCGTGTCCAGCAACCCGTGGAACCGTCCGTCCCGGCCCGTGCACCTGGGCAGTCTGCTCAAGGAGTACGGCGGGGGGGGGCACGAAGGCGTGGCCGGGACCAATCCCCCCGACGAGGAGACCGCCATGGACTGGGCCCGGGAGATCTTCGCCCGGGTGGCCGACGTCCGATGAGCCCGCGGCTCCTGGACCTGCCCCCCGAGGCCTGGCCGGAGCGCTTCGTGGCCCTGGGTGGCCGCCCCTTTCACGGTCGCAGCGCCGCCCGCCGGGTCCTCCGGGAAGGCCGCCTCGACTGGCAGGACCTCCTTGAGCTGCCCCGGCCCCTCCGGGAGAGCCTGGTCCAGGAGGAGCCCCTGGCCACGGCCTGCCGCGAGCAGGTTGCCCGGGCGCCGGACGGCAGCTGCAAGCTGCTCCTGCGCTTCCCCGACGGCGCCGCGACCGAGGCCGTGTCGATGCCCGGGACCCGGGGCCGGACCCTCTGCGTCTCCACCCAGGTGGGCTGTCCCATCCGCTGCGCCTTCTGCGCCAGCGGCCTGGACGGCCTGGAGCGCAACCTGGCCGCCGGGGAGATCCTCGAGCAGGTCCTGCACCTCCAGGACGAGGCCGGTCCCTGGCGCCGCCTGGTGGTCATGGGCATGGGCGAGCCCGGCTGCAACCTGGAGGCCACCCTGGCCGCCCTGGACACCCTCCTCTCCCCCGCCGGCGGCGACCTCTCGGCCCGGCGGGTTACCCTCTCCACCGTGGCCCCGCCGGGCACCCTCGCGCGCCTGGCCGCCTGGGGCCGGCCCGTGACCGTGGCCCTGTCCCTGCACGCTCCCGAGGACGAGCTCCGCCGCCGTCTGATCCCCGGTGCCGCCCGGCACCGCCTGGCCGACATCCTGGCCGAGGCCGACGCCCTCTTCGCCCGGACCGGCCGGGAGTTCACCGTGGAGTACACCCTCCTGGCCGAGGTCAACGACGGGCCCGGGCACGCCCTGGCCCTGGCTGCCCTCCTCCGGGGCCGGCGTTGCCACGCCAACCTCATTCCCTACAACCCGGTGTCCGGCCTGCCCTTCCGCCGCCCGCCCCGGGAGCGCTGCCTGGCCTTCGCCGCGCTCCTCCGGCGCCAGGGCATTCCCACGACCCTGCGCCGCAGCCTCGGGGGGCCGGTGGAGGCCGCCTGCGGCCAGCTCCGCCGACGGGCCGATCCGCCTCCCGCGCCCACGCCATGACGCGCCTGCTCCTTCTCCTGCTCCTCCTCGGCGCTGGTCTCCCCACCGGCGGCGGTAGCAACCCCTTCATCGAGCGCTATCTCCTCAAGGCCACCCGCAAGCTCGAGGCGGGCGAGCTGCCGGCCGCCCGGGCGGCGGTGGAGCGGGCCCTGGAGCGGGACGACCGGCATCTCGGGGCCCTGCGCATGCTGGCCGAGGTGGCCTCCGCCCAGAAGGACCGGGACGCCGCGGTCCACGCCTGGCACCGCTGGCTGGCGGTGGTGGATGCCGCCGAGAAGGCACCGGTCTCCCGGGGCGAGCGGAAGACCGTCCACGAAGCCCTCCTGACCCTCGATCCCCGGGCCGACGAGTTCCGGGACCTGGCCCGGGACTACGCCCGGGAGCTGGAGAAGCTGGCCCGGGATCACTGGAAGCGCAAGCGCCTGTACACGGCTCTGTCGGCCTACCAGGAGCTCCTCCAGGTGGACCCCCTGAACCGGAAGGCCCGCCAGGCGGTGGCCGAGCTCCGGCGCAAGGGGGGGGTCGGTCTGGCCACCGAGGACATCTATGCCGGCCTGGATCCCACCTTCGGCGTCAACTCGGAGTGGATCGCCACCGAGGACGCGAAGCATGCCGAGTGGAAGACGGCCTGGCGCAAGGAGACGACGAATTACCGTTTCCGCACCGACGCCGGCTTCCTGGTCCTGCAGACCGCAAGCATCGCCATGGAGCAGATGAACGGCTTCTATCGCCAGTTCTTCCGCTACAAGCTCGACGGCGACCCAACGCCGAAGATCGAGGTGCGCATCTTCAAGAACCGGGACGAGTACCTGGACCTCGGCAGCAACCCGGTCGAGTGGTCCGGGGGCCAGTTCACCGGCGGGGCGGTGGAAACCTACGTGGGTGGGGTGAGCGGCAGGGAGTCCCTCCGGGAGATGTACGGCACCCTCTTCCACGAGGCCGCCCACCAGTTCGTGTCCCTCACCGGCAAGGGCGGGGTCCCGGGCTGGCTGAACGAGGCCTACGCCTCCTTCTTCGAGGGCTGCGTCATCCTCTCGAACGGCTCCGTCCGCTGGAACCAGGTCCCCTCCCACCGCCTCTTCCCCCTGGCGGCCCGGATGGAACGGGGCTGGATGGCCGACCCGGCGGACGGGGTCAAGGACGAGCAGGGGGAATGGACCACTCCCGAGCGGGCTCCCACCTTCCGCATGGTCGTGGAAGGCAGCTACGAGTGGGGGCCCCCCTGGTATGCCCCCACCTGGGGTGTGGTCTACTTCCTCTACAACTACCGGGACGAGGAGGGCCGCCCCATCTACCGGGACGCCCTGCACCGCTACTACCTGAGCGGTTCCCGGGGCCGGCCCGACCCCGCCGCCTGGTTCGAGGCGCAGGTCCTGTCGGCACCGGGCTCGCCCACCCGCTCCGTGGACGAGCTGACGGAGATCTGGCGGCAGTGGATCCTGGAGCTCCGGGACATCCAGATCGGCAAGAAGAAGGCCGGCAAGGACAGCCTCGAGTTCGGGGACCTGGCCCGGGAGCGAGGCGACACCGCGGCCGCCCTGGAGTTCTACGAGGATGCCTACACCCGCTTTCCGGAGGACCCGGAGGTCCTGTGGAAGCTGGCCGGAGTCCTGGAGGAGCAGGGGGACGAGGACCGGGCCCTCTCCCTGTACCGGGACTTCGCCCGGGAGCTGGAGCTCCGGGGGCGGAGCGAGGATCCCCGCTACCCCCGTGCCCTGGACAAGATCCGATCGCTGGACCCCCTCTTCGAGCGCCAGGAACGGATGAAGGAGCGCCTCCTGGAACGCGGCCTGGAGCTCGCCCGCTGGTACCGGCGCGAGGGCATGCCCAGAATGGCCCTGGAG
>CAYMFV010000294.1:0-4218 GCA_964389745.1 uncultured Planctomycetales bacterium
CGGGCACCTCCACCCGCAGGACCAGCTCCAGGGGGGTGCCCGGGGGGGGGAGGGCGGCCGGGGCGGAAGCCAGGGGAGTCCGGCGCAGGACGCCGTCCGCCGGGTCCACGGCCCAGCGGGAAAGGAGCAGGCGGTCGGCCTCCACCGCGGCCTCCAGGACGGCGTTGCCGGCCTCGCCCTGCCAGCCGAGGCGGCAGGTGGCAGCGCCCGCCGGGCCGAGGAGGCGGAGGGCAGCCCGGGCCTCCACCGCCGGGAAGAGGCCGTCGTCCAGGGGGCCGCCCCGGCGCAGCTCCACCGCCGCGGCCCGGCCCCGGCGGCCGCCCAGGACCAGGTCCTCCAACCAGAGGACGCCGCTGTCGGGGCCGGCGTCGCCCCAGGTGCCCAGGCGGGCCGGGAAGCGGAGGTCGCCGGCGGCGTCCCGGAAGCCGTCCCGGCGGAAGACCGGGTCGCCCACCAGGAGGGCGTCCACGGCGACGCCCCGCCAGGTCGGGGAGTTGCCCGGCCCCTCGCCGGCGTGGAGGGAGACCCAGCCCGTGGCCGCGACCTGGCCGTCCTCGGCGTGGAGGCGGGCCCGCTCGACGCCGTCCTCGTAGAGGGCGGCATCGAGGTCCACCCGGGTGGAGCCCTCCCGGTTGCGGACGCTCGCCACCAGCCGCCAGGGGACGGTCGCGTCCTGCCAGGGGACGTCCGCCGCCGCCAGGACCCGGACCTGGTCGTAGCCGGTCCAGGCCCGGATCTCCAGGCGGCCGCCCTCCACCAGCACGTGGTAGAGGGGGTAGGTGTTGTAGCCCTCGTTCCGGGCCTGGCGCAGGCCGATGCCGAAGACGGCGGTGTCCGGGTCGCCGCCCAGCCAGTGGAAGTCGGCGGTGACGGCCACGTCGCCGAAGACGCCGTCGTCGGCCGGACCGCCCCGGAGGAGGGCGACGCCCACTTCCGTCCCGTAGCGGCCCTCCAGGGTCAGGGCGCCGGCCCAGCCGTAGCGGCCGTGGCCGTTGTCGGCGCGCAGACCTCGGCTCCCCACCTGGACGAAGGTGTGGAAGTCGGCCTGGCGGTCGCCCTGGAAGTCGGTCCGGTAGTCCCCCTCCCCGGGACAGGAGAGCGGCAGGAGGAGGGCGAGGACGAGTGCTTCCATGGCGCCGTGCAGGCGAGCGAGGGGCAGGCCTCCCACGGCGGATGGTTCCCGGGCCCATCATCGGCTCGCGGCCCGGCGCCTGGAGGACGTTTCCGGGGGCGCTATGCTGGCCCCATGGCCGGATCTGACACCACCAAGGCGGCCCTCGACAGCCGCGCCCTCGCCGATTTCGTGGACCGGACCTGGGAGGAGGAGATCCTCCCGGCCCTCCACGACTACATCCGCATCCCCAACAAGAGCCCCCTTTTCGACCCCGACTGGGTGGCCCACGGGCACATGGACGAGGCCGTCGCCCTGATCGAGGGCTGGTGCCGGGGCCGCGACCTGCCTGGGCTCCAGGTCGAGGTGGTCCGCCTGGAGGGGCGCACCCCGCTCCTCTACCTGGAGGTCCCCGGCGACGTGGAGGACACCGTCCTTCTCTACGGGCACCTGGACAAGCAGCCGGAGATGACCGGCTGGCGCGAGGACCTGGACCCCTGGACGCCGGTCCGGGACGGTGACCGCCTCTACGGCCGGGGGGGGGCGGACGACGGCTACGCCGCCTTCGCCGCCCTGGCGGCCATCGAGGGGGTGCGTCGCCACGGCGGCCGCCACGCCCGCTGCGTGATCCTCATCGAGGCCTGCGAGGAGAGCGGCTCCACCGACCTGCCGGCCTACATGGACCATCTGGCGGAGCGCATCGGCACGCCGAGCCTGGTGGTCTGCCTGGACTCGGGCTGCGGCGACTACGAGCGCCTGTGGGGAACGACCTCGCTCCGGGGCATGGTCGTCGGCAACTTCAAGGTGGAGGTCCTCCGGGAGGGGGTCCACTCCGGCGACGCCAGCGGCATCGTGCCCTCCTCCTTCCGCATCCTCCGGGCGCTCCTCTCCCGCTTCGAGGACGAGGAGAGCGGGCTGGTGATGCCCGACTTCCACGTGGAGATTCCGGCCCAGCGCATGGAGCAGGCCCGGAAGGCGGCCCGCATCCTCGGCGACGTGGCCGACAAGTTCCCCTTCGTGCCGGGCGTTCGCCCGGTCCTCGACGACCCGGTGGAACTGGTGCTGAACCGCACCTGGCGGCCGGCCCTGTCCATCACCGGGGTCGAGGGGATCCCCGCCCTCCAGGACGCGGGCAACGTCCTGCGCCCCTACACGGCGGTGAAGGTCTCCCTGCGCATCCCGCCGACCCTGGACCCCGAGGTGGCGACCCGCCGCCTCGAGGAGATCCTCCTCACCGATCCGCCCTACGGCGCCCGGGTGAGCTTCGAGCCCGAGAAGGGCGGGCCCGGCTGGAACGCGCCGGACCTGGCGCCGTGGCTGGACGAGGCCGTCGAGGCCGCCAGCCAGGCCCACTTCGGCGAGCCCGCCGCCTGGATGGGGGAGGGGGGCTCCATTCCCTTCATGGGCATGCTGGGCGAGCGCTTCCCGGAGGCACAGTTCCTCATCACCGGCCTCCTGGGTCCCGAGTCGAACGCCCACGGCCCGAACGAGTTCCTGCACATCCCCGCTGGCAAGAAGCTCACCGCCTGCGTCGCCGAGATCCTGCACCGGCACGCGGTGCGTTAGGAAGTCGCATTTTGGGAGTCCGGGCATCCGCCAGGAGGGCTTGACCCGCCCCGGCGGGACGTGGTAGAGGTCGTCCAAATGGAGGACATGCCTGTGAAACCCGCACTCCTTCCTTCCTTCCTTCCTTCCTTCCTTCCTGATCCTGGCCATCGGGACGGCGCTGCAGGAGCCGTCGTCCTGTGAATGTCCCGCGGTGCCGGGGGACGGTTCTCCCGTTTCCTGGACGATCAACGACGAGTCGCCGCAGCAGTGCGTGTCCATCGACAGCCTCGACGGAGACGTTAGTGATGCCAGCAACGGATGGTGCACCGACCCCAACTGCTCGGGCGATCCCTGGGGTTGCCGGTGGATCTGGCGACTCACCATCGACTTCGGCTCGGGGACCTGCGTGAGGTTCCTGAAATGGGATGGAGAGGAGCCCATCAAGATCGCCGGCGATGTCGGCATCATGGGTCGGGCAGAGACGGGCTGTGGCGGCGACATCACGGAAACAGTCGCGATGTTCGACCAATACGGCCGTCGAGTGGGAACCCTTGACGCGGTGTTCGAGTGTAAGCAATGTCCGGCCGCCATTGGATTCTGATCAGCGTCCTCGCTCTGGCCGGGCTCGCGGCCTGGTCCTGGCTGGATCGCCGGGACCACGCCGGAACAGGGCCCGCATTCCCGGAGGAGGACCTGGATCCGGCCGCAGAGTACCCGGAAGCGCTGGAGGTGCGGACGCAGCCGGGTCCGGAGGGGCGCATGGAGATTCCGGGCGCCGAACCTGGAGATCGTGCCGAAGGCGCAGGTGGTTCCAGCTCCGGGGATCGTCGTGAATGGTGGCGGGACCCCGACCTGGTGGCGCGACTTCGGGAGATCTACCTGCCGGACTTCCAGCAGCGTCTACAGAAGCTTGCGGAGGAGCGCTCGACGGACGCTTCCACGCTGACTTTGGGCGAACAGTTCCTCGGCAAGAGACTGGGACAGGCTCTGGGCAACGAGGAGGAGTACGGACTCATCGACTCCCGCCTTGTGCGCGGGAACTTCCCGGCCCTCGTAGGCGACTTGGCGCTCTGGCTGTCCCGGACTCTGGGCAGGCAGCGACGTAACATCCGCTGGTCCGACAAGGTGGGCAGCCGGGCCTTCCCCGAGGAGGAGTACGAGCGGACCCCCTGGGAGTTCCCGCCAGACGTGCACCTGGACCGGATCTCGCCGGATGGCGCGTGGCGGGGCGATCCGGAGCTCCTCGAGGAACTCACTCTCTACCAGGTGGAGTACCTGAATCGCATCGTTCCGATCCTGGGCGAGCGGCAGGAGCTCTTGAGCGCGGTCAGTATTGCCGCCGTGAGGCAGGGGCTCTCCCAGGCCTTCCTGCCCTGGGAGATGGAGGAGTTCATCCCGGAGGCCGCCGAGCAGCGCGCCCGGCTGGATGCCGCCCTGGAGGCCTTCCGGCTCCAGGCGGCGGAGGCCCTGCGCCGCCGGGGCCTCGCCGTCCGGGAGGACTAAACCTGGATTTCCCACCTGACCGGTGTCCAGGCGCCGCATGGGCGCTGCCGTCAGGG
>CAYMFV010000295.1:0-4218 GCA_964389745.1 uncultured Planctomycetales bacterium
GCCGTATTTTGTTTCTGACGAGGCGACGCTCTATGACATCTTCGTTGGCGACGAGGCGGAGCTGAACGATCGGTGCGAAGCGCATTACGGCGTGAGACTGAAAGAGTCTGACTTCAAGATTCCTCTGTGGCGGCTTCTCGATGAGCTTGAGGCAAGGAGACGATCGTGATGAGCAGCCGGGAGAAGCTGGGCTTGGACTCACTCGTCATTCCCCCAGGATTGCGTCAAGTACTTCGCGCAACGCCCTCCGGTCGTCACCCCCGAGCCGTCCAAGCTTTCGCAGGAGGATTGGCGATGTAGAGGCGCGTGGTGCGCCCCCCAATCCTGTGGGCCACCCCGTTGGGGAGGGCATCCCCTTGCCTGGTGAGCACTGTGGAGCTCGGCCCCCTGCGCGTGGCCGGGTGACTGGGAAGGCCGACCTCCTTCCCTGGCACCGGCCTCGGATGGCCGGGCGGCGTCGATCGAGGCAGCCAGGGGGAGCCCCTTGGCACCGTAGGCTGGAGACCACCAGCGCCGCGCCGGCCACCAGCGACCCGGCCCGGCGAGCGCCCCCGGCCATGGCCCCTGCCCCGCCCGTCCGCCTCGAGACCGACCGCCTGCGCCTCCGGGAGCTCGGGCCCGGGGATCTCGACTTCGTCGCCGCCATGCTCGGCGACGCGCAGGTCATGGAGTGGTTCGGCCGCCTCTACGACCGGGAGGCGGCGGCGGGCTGGATCCGGCGGCAGCAGCTCCGCTACCGGCTCCAGGGGCACGGCTACTGGCTGGTCGAGCTCCGGGACGGCGGCACGCCGGTGGGCCAGGCCGGCATCATGGACATCCCGGTGGCCGGCCAGCCCGAGCCCTCCCTGGGCTGGATCCTGGCCCGGGAGCACTGGGGGCGGGGCTACGCCACCGAGGCGGCCGCGGCCTGCCGGGACCACGTCCTCTCCTCCCTCGGCCGGCCCCGGGCCATCTGCCTGATCCGACCCGGCAACCGTCGCTCCCTGGCCGTCGCCCGGCGGCTGGGCATGCGCCGGGTCGGGCGCATGACCTGGGCCGATTACGAGCACCTGCTCCTCGCGGTCAACCGGCGGGAGGGGCCGGCACCTCCCGGGGCGCCGCCGCCACCAGGATCTCCAGGACCCGGCGCAGGGCCGCGCAGTCCGGGAGGCGCCAGCGGGCCGCCGTCTCCCGGTTGCCGACCAGCACCGTCCAGGCCTGCTCGGGCATCCGCCGGAACATGAACTCGTCGGTGTGGTCGTCGCCGGCCGCGAGCAGGAAGGCGTCCTCCCGGCCCTCGGCCTCGAGGATGCGCCGCACCGCCGCGCCCTTGTTGATGCCCGCCGGCCGCACCTCCAGGACCTTCGAGCCCTGGAGGATTTCCACTCCGTAGCCGCCCAGGACCTCGGAGAGGTGCTGGGACAGCTCCTGGGCCTGCCAGGCGCTGATGGCGGGATCCGCCGCCCGGTAGTGCCAGGCGACGCCGATGGGCTTCTCCTCGATGAGGCTCCCCGGGACCCGGTCGGCGAACTGGTGGAAGATGTCCAGGACCACCTCCCGCCACTCGCCCACCTCCTCCGGCAGCAGGGAGCGGAACTCCGCCCCGGGGGGGGCGACGAAGGCGCCGTGCTCGGCGACCAGGCCGGCGCCGGTGCCGCCCAGCCAGCGGCGCAGGAGGTCGTGGGGCCGGCCGCTCACCACCCAGACCCGGGTCTCGATCGCCGCCGCCAGGGCCGCCAGGAGGGACAGGATGCCCGGGTCGGGCACCGCCTCCTCGGGGCGCTCGGTGAACTCCCGGAGTGTCCCGTCGTAGTCCAGGAAGAGCTCCCGGAGAGGGGCCCGGCGCCAGGCCGCCACCGCCTCGTCCAGGGCCGCCCCGGCCAGGAGCGGGATCCCCGCCGGCCGGCGCACGGTGCGGATGGCCTCCATGCACTTCCGGGTCCAGACGTGGACGTTGCCCCGGCGCAGCCGGGCGCGCATGGGGATCATCCGCCGCTGCTGCTCCGGCCGGGGCATGTCCAGGGCCGCGCGCAGGGCCTCGGCCATGCCCGCCACGTCGAAGGGGTTGACGTGCAGGGCCTCGCCCAGCTCCCAGGCGGCGCCGGTGAACTCGCCGATGACCAGGACGCCGTCGTCGTGGACCCGGGAGGCCACGTACTCCTTCGCCACCAGGTTGAGGCCGTCCCGGAGCGGCGTCACCAGGGCCACGTCGGCGAGCTGGTAGAGGGCCGAGAGGGTGGCCGGGGAGACGCCGCGGAAGTGGTAGTGGAGGGGCTGCCGCCCCAGCCGGCCGTACTGGCCGTTGATCTGCCCGGCCAGGCGGTCCACCTCGTCCTTCAGGTTCCGGTACTCCTCCACCTCGACCCGGGAGGGGACCGCCACCTGGATCATCATCACCTCCTCGGCGAGCTGGGGGTCCCGGTGCAGGAGCTCGGCGAAGGCCCGGAGCCGGGCCGGGATGCCCTTGGTGTAGTCCAGGCGATCCACCCCGAGGATGACCCGGCGGCCGTCGGCGATGCCCCGGAGCCGCTGCAGCTCCGCCTGGACCTCCGCCTGGGCGGCCCGCTCCTCCCACTCCTCGGGGCGGATGCCCAGGGGCTGGGCGAGCAGCCGCACCTGCCGCCCCTGGTAGTGGAGCAGGGTCGCGCCGACCTCGACCCCCAGGACCCGGCGCAGGGCCGAGCGGAAGTGCCGGACGTAGTCCGGCGTGTGGAAGGCGATCATGTCGGCGCCGAGCAGGCCCTCCAGGACCTCGCGGCGCACCGGCAGGATCCGGTAGATCTCCGAGGAGGGGAAGGGGATGTGCAGGAAGAAGCCGATGCGCAGCTCCGGCATCGCCTCCCGGAGCATGCCCGGCACCAGGAGCAGGTGGAAGTCCTGGACGAAGACCAGGTCGTCCGGGCGGACGTGCTCCAGCACCCGGTTGGCGAACTTGCGGTTGACCCGGCGGTACACCTCCCAGTCGCCGTGGTCGAAGCACATCTGGTCGGTGAAGTAGTGGAAGAGGGGCCACAGGCAGCGGTTGCTGATCCGGTGGTAGTAGGCGTCGTGCTCCTCGGCGGTGAGGGGGACGCCCACCATCTGCAGCCCCTCCAGGGCCTCGGCCAGCTCCGGGGCCAGGCCGTCGCCCTCCTGGACGGTGCCCGGCCAGCCCACCCAGGGCCCGCCGCCCTCCCGGTGGGGGGTACCCAGGCCGGTGGCCAGCCCGCCGGACGCGAGGGTCACCTGGACGCCGGTGTCGGTGCTCTGGAGGACCACCGGCAGGCGGTTGCTGACCAGCACCAGCCGCTCTCCGGGTTTCAGGAACGAGCTCGGCTCCTCCATGTCCTTCTTGTACCCTCCCCGTACCCCGGGCGACAGCCCGGGCCTCCATGTCCCCTCCGTCTTCCCTGCCCGCCCCGGCCGGCGACGAGCCCGGGGCCAGGAGCCGGGAGCACTGGTCCGCGGTGCTCCCGGAGCCTGTCCTGCTCCTGGACGGTGAGGGCCGCGTCCTGGCGGCCAACACCGCCTGGCGGGCGTGGTGGGGAGGACCCGCCCCGACCTGCCTGGAAGAGGTCCTGGAGCACGTCGTCGAGGGCCGGCCGCCGGAGCTCGCCGGTCCCGCCCTGGCGGCCGGCAGCCGGGTGCGCCTGCGCCTGCCCGGAGGCGGGCCCCGCACCGTCCGCCTGCGCCGGGTGGCGCTGCCCGAGGGGGAGCTCCTCCTGGCCGTGGACCTGACCCCGGACCTGGCGGGCCTGGAGGACGAGGTGCGCCGGGCCCGGGCCGAGACCCTCCTGGACCTCCTGGGGGGGGGCGGCGGGGAGGAGGGCCCCCTCCAGGCCCTGGCCTGGCTGGCCGCCCGGGGCGACGGCGACCTGGCGGCCTGCCCCGAATGGCTGCAGCCCGGTCTCGCCCGGGCCCGCTCTGCCGCCCGGCGCCTGACCGCCCTGGCCGACGAGCTCCGGCGGGAGGCAGGTGCCAGCGAGCTGCCCGAGCCCCTGCGCCTGCTCCTGGTGGGCACCTCCCCCGAGGCGGCCGCCCGGCTCCAGGAGCGCCTCGCCGGGGAGGGGCTGCCGGCCCGGGTCCGGGCCGCACCCGATGCCGCCTGCGCCTTCCGCGTTCTCGAGACTGCCCCGGCCGACGCCCTCCTCCTGGACGCCGCCTTCGCCCGGCGGGAGGGGCACGCCTTCCTCCTCGAGGCCAGCTGCCGGCACCCGGGCCTGCCGGTCTTCGACCTGGCCGGCGTCCGCCTGCCGGCCC
>CAYMFV010000296.1:0-4216 GCA_964389745.1 uncultured Planctomycetales bacterium
CCGCCCGCACGGCGGCGGGCGGCGGAGGGGGCGGGAAGGAGACCGCCCACAGCCGCGCCCGGTCGACCAGCGCGACCCCGGGGGGCGCCAGGGGGGGGGAACCACGGGGCGGGAGGTCCGTCCCGGTGGGCGGGAGGTCGGCGTCCAGGACCGGCGGCCGGCGCCGGGTGTTGCCGCCGACCCGCTCCAGGCGCAGGCGCAGCCGGGCCGGGAAGCCCAGGGGGGTGTCGGGCGGGATCGTGAGAGGCGGCCCCTGCCAGCGACCGTCCGACTCCTGGAGCTCCAGCTCCAGCCCGGCCACGCCATCCAGGACCACCACCGCGGCCGGGAGCAGGGCCCGCAAGCGGGCTTCCTCCCGGATGCTGCCAGCCAGGGGGTCCAGGGGCACCGCCAGGCGGAGCAGACGGGCCAGGCGGCTCCGTTCCGGAGCCTCGGGGGCGAGGAGCCAGGCCACCTCGACCGGGCCGGCAGCCGCGGCGGGGTCCCCCAGGACCGAGCCCCGGGCCAGGAAGCGCAGGCGGGGCAGCCGCCAGGCCGGGTGCTCGGCGGTGGCCGGCACCGCCTCCCACTCGTCCAGGACGAGCCAGCCCTCGGAGCCGGTGTGCAGGGCCCGGAGATCGGCCTGGAGCTGCTCCACCATGCCGGCGAAGACCAGGTCTCCCCGACCCCGGCGCTCCCCGGCCTGCCACAGGCCCACCACCGAGCGCAGGATGCCGGTGATGAAGAGGGCCAGGATGGCGAACAGGCCCAGGGCCAGGATCAGCTCCACGAGAGTGAAGCCACGGCGCCTCATTCCACCACCTCCTCCCAGCGCTCCACCCGGGACTGGGCAAGATAGTCCACGCCCAGGCGGCGCAGCCGCGGCGTGCTGGTCCAGCCGGTGGACCGGAAGGTCACAGGGTCGAAGGCCCCCGGCCCCCAGTCGAAGCCGACCCGCAGCTCCAGGCGGTCTCCCCGAAGCCCCAGGGGCACCGGGCCGCCGTCGGGACCCCGGGAGCGGTCCACCAGGACCAGGCCTGGGGTGGTGTCGGGGTCGTCCTCCCAGGAGGGCGCCCCCGGTCCCGCCAGGCGGGCCAGGATCCGGACCGTCTGGGAGGAATCGGGGACCTCGGCGTCGAAGAAGAGGCCCCGCCAGACGGCATCGGGCTCCTCCAGGCCCAGCTCGAACCAGGCCGCGGCGGGGCTGTCGCTCTGGGGCAGCCACCGGTCCTCGAAGCGGCAGGGGAAGGAGTAGGCGATGGCGCCCGCCGGGTGGCCGGTGGCGTCGGTCCCGAAGCGGCCCCGGAGGAGACCGTCCCCGGTCCGGTCCGGGGAGCCGGGATCGGGTCGCCGCCGGGGCATGAGCAGGGCATCGCCGCCGGGCGTGCGGAAGAAGGTGTGGATCAGCTCCCGGTCCACCAGGACCAGGCCCCGGGCCGGGAAGCGCCGGGCCTGGTCCACGGGCAGGGCGGCGTCCCCGGCCAGGATGCTCGTGGTCAGGGCGCCAGAGGGACGGCCGTCCACCAGCCACACGGGGGTCCCGGCGGCGTGGCCCCGGCGCTCGGTGCCGTGCAGGCCCCGGCCCTCGGGAGCGAGGGTGACGTCGCCGGTGGCCGGGTTCAGGTCCATGTAGCCGATGCGCTCCCCGTCCACGTCGAGGATGCCGCTCCGGGGGATGCCCTCGAGCCAGCCGCCGGCGTTGCCGGCGTCCCGGCGGCGGCCGTCCACCATCAGGGCGTAGGCGTTCAGGCGCAGGTTCCGGTTCTCTCCCTCCTGGATGTCCTCCCGGAGGAGGAAGCCGCCCCGGGCCCGGGGCGCGGTGGCCGGTCCCATCCCGGCCGGGACGGCCACCACCACCTCGTCCACCCGCCCCGGGAAGCTGGCCCCCACCCCGGGCACGTCTCCGCCCACGGCCAGGAGGTCGAAGGCCAGGGGCCGCTCCCCGGAGGGAAACTTCACCAGCCGGGCGAGGAGACGCACGTCGGTGCTGGCGTCGTTCAGGTCCGGCAGCTCCCCGGTGGCCAGGAAGGGCAGGCCCGGGTCCTCCCGGAAAGCCACGTAGGTGACGCCCTGGACCACCCGGGCGTCCGGGCGCGGGGCACTCCCCCACTGGACCGTGAACCACATGGGGGGGGCGACGGAGTCGGGCTGCATCACCGCCACCCGGTCCAGACGGCCCGGGTAGCCCCGCCAGGCGCCGATGCCCCGCCAGGTCCGGAACACCGGGACCAGCCGCTCCCCGGCCACGTGGGCGTGGTCCCAGGTGCCGAGGACGCCCCGGAAGTCCAGGGCCAGGCGGATGGTCTCGATCTCCTGGGGGCGGCCGGAGACCGGCTCGCCCAGGCGGCGCACGAAGCGGTAGTCCCCGCCCTGCCCCTCCTGGGCTTCAGGGGGGGGCGGCGCAGCCCCCAAGGGGGGGGGCGGCTCGCCACCGCCGGGCCCCTGGCCACCCGGCCCGGGCAGGGGCCCGGGGTCGGGGTAGCCGAGCTGCTCCTGGCGCAGCCACGCCCCTACCGCTGCCTGGATGGCGTCCCAGTCATCCCGGAGGAAGGTGCCGTTGAGGATCCGGTCGTAGCGGACCCACTCGGTGAGGCCGTCGTCCCCCTGGGCAGTGATCTGCACGAACTCGGAGAAGGCGGCTCCGGCCGGCAGGTAGGAGGTGCCGGTGACACCCACGCCCTTGATGGAGCAGGGCAGGAGGAAGACCCGCCACTCCGGCAGGTCGGCCAGAGCCTGCCCCTGGGCGTTGGTGATGCCCTGGTCCCACTCGGTCACGAAAGCGGCGGGGGTCGGCTGGTAGAGGGAGGCCGGCGCCCGGGCCAGGCCGGGCGAGGCCACGGCCCGCTGGACCAGGGTCAGGCGGGTACCCTGCCTCTGGGAGTACTGGACCAGCTCCAGGCCGCCCAGGCGGCAGCCGTTCGCATCCATCAGCGGCATGCCGTCGGCACCCACCGGGGCGATCTGGAAGAGGATGGCGTAGCCGCCGTCCTCCTGGAAGGCCTCGGCGTAGTAGGGGTCGTCCGCCACCATGGGCGCCAGCTCGATGTCACCCAGGTAGTTGCAGCCCAGGCCCTGACCCAGGGTGATGGTGCGGCCGCGAATTGTGGTGATCTGCACCGGCTCGGGCCCCTGCACCGCCGTCGCCACCGAGAAGGGGCCGATGCCTCCGCTCATCGTCCCCCCCCCCGGCGGGATGTCGCTGGCGAGGATGGCACTGTAGCCGTAGAGGCGGACGGCGGTGCCTGCGGGGTGGTCCGTGTCCAGGGAGGCAGCCAGGCTGTCGGTGGGCTCCCGGGCGGCGCGCCCGCCGATCCAGGCCCGGGCCCCGGGAGTGCGGGTGGTGATGAAGGAGCCCGCCGTCTTCGCCGAGTACTCCACCACCTCCTCCCCCAGGATCAGGGTGCCACGGTTCGGAAAGCCCTCGGTGGACTCGACAGGGATCTCGGTGTCCGGGGAGCCCGGGGCGTAGCCGGACACCGGCGCGGTGGTCCAGGTGAGCCCCGAGACCCGGCCCCGGGGCACGCCGTCCACCGCCACCTGGAGACCCCGGGGGGAGACGCCCCGGAGGAGCAGCTCCAGGTGCACCCAGCGCCGGTCCAGGGGGTAGTCGGCGGGGTCGACCACCACCTCCACCGCCTGCACCCGGCCATCCTCGTCGCCTGGGTCGTCCCCGGCGTTGTCGAAGGCCCGGACCACCAGGCGGCCACCCTCCAGGGCGGCGTAGAGGCGCATGCGATCGGTCTCGGGCCCGGCCAGGTCGAGGAGCCAGGCCTCCGGCAGGGAGGAGGGCATCTCGAACCAGGCCTGGATGTCCACCGGCTCGCTGCTGGAGATGCCCGTCCCCTGGCCCAGGCCCCAGTCGGTGACCGGCGAGCGCAAGGGACCGTGCTCGGTCACGTCGTAGCCCAGGGGCGAGTCCCAGAAGTCGAAGTGCTCGACCCGGCCCCGGCGCTCCTGGAGGGGCAGGTCGCTCTCCCGGGCGGGCAGGGGTACCACGGCCGAGTCCTCGTCCCGATCCACCGGTACCTGGCGGCCGACCCACGGGAAGGCCCCGACCCGGAGGAGCAGGCTCGAGAAGGGGTCGTGGTGGCCGCCGGCGACGCCCAGGTTGGCCGGCAGCGTGGTGAAGCCGTGGGCGCCCCGACCCAGGCGGTCCAGGTCGTCGAAGGCCCGCTGGTCCTGCCAGAGACGCAGCAGCGGGCCGTCCGGCGCCACCCGCAGGCGCTGGCGCACCGCC
>CAYMFV010000297.1:0-4183 GCA_964389745.1 uncultured Planctomycetales bacterium
CCCCGGGGCCACCCCGCCAGCCTGGCCACCCGGCCCCAGTCCACCTCCAGGGCGCGCCCGGCGGCGGCCGCCAGGGCGTCGGGGTCGGGCAGGCGCAGGTGGACGGTGGTCTGGACGTGCTCCCAGGCCCGTCCCAGGACCAGCTCCAGGGCCGGGGAGGAGGTCTCCAGCTCGAAGAAGGTCTCCGGGCCGCCGTGGTTGTAGGAGTTCAGGACGTCACCGTGCCAGGGTTCGGGGTTGTCCGGGTCCCAGAGCTCGTTCAGGTAGGGGAGCTCCGGCCGGAAGGGCTCGCCCCGGACCACCGTCAGGACCTGCCGGTCCGGGTCGTAGGCGCCGAGCACGCCCCGGGCCCGCTCGGGGTAGAGGCCGATCTTGCTGCGCCGGCGGGCGTCTGCCCGGAAGAGGACGAAGCCCTCGCCCACCTTCAGCCGGTCGGGGGGAACGGCGCCGAAGTAGGCCGTCTGCACGGGGAAGTCCGGCGCCGCCGGGTCGTCCACCCGGGGGCCCCGGTAGGGGGCCACCACCCAGGTGTCCGGGCCGGGCAGGAACATGCCCAGGATCCAGATGCAGGGCAGCCCCTGCTCCCGGGTCCAGTCGTCCGGTCCCCGGTTCTCCACCCGGTTGCGGGTGCGGAAGGCCACCCAGGCCGTGCCCTCGGGCAGGGGCCCGGTGATGGCCTCCACCTCCTCCCGGTCCAGGACCTCCACCGTCCGCAACACGTGCATGCGGAAGGTCGTGCCCCGGACGCTGCGCAGCTCCAGGTCCCGCTCCAGGACCACGCTCCGGTTGTCCGCGTAGCGCACCGTCATCGGGCCCCGGTCCAGGTCCGCCGGCACGAACCAGTGCTCCAGGACCTGGGGCTTCCTCGGGGGGAAGTAGAGGGCGAAGGGGCCGGCCTCGGGACCGATCCAGAAGCGGTCCTCGCCGCCGTGGTTGTGGAAGGGGACCTCGGCCTCCGGGTCCAGGATGGACGTCCGGTTGACGAAGCCCAGGCTCGCGCCATCCAGGTCCACACAGCTCGTCATGACCCGCCCCTGGAGGGGGGGCGAGACGACCAGGGCGCCGGTGCCGGAACGGAGCACGACGCCGCCGGCGTGCTCCCGGAGGAACTCGGCATCGGCGGCGAAGCTGGGCCCCGCCGGCGTCGTCGCTGCCAGGGCGGCGGGAGGCGTGGGGTCGGTCCCGGGGCCGGCCTGCGGCTCCGGAGAGGGGGGCGGGCTGGAGCAGGCGGCGGCCATGACGGCAAGGGCCAGGAGACGACGAGCGGCCATGACGGCAGGATAGCCGGCACCCCGGGCCTGCCGATAGGCTGCCGGCATGGCCCTGGAATCCCTCTCCCGCCTCCGGGACGCCCGTCGCCGCCGGGAGTCCTCCTACGACCGCAGTGGCGGCAACCGGGACTACGTGGAGGTCGCCCCGGGCGCCACGTGCCTCCTCGGCGACCTCCGGGGCCCGGGGGTCGTCCGCCACATCTGGCTGACCGCCCTGGGTGACGATCCCCACCTCCTGCGCACCGCCTGCCTGCGCATCACCTGGGAGGACGCGCCGGCGCCCAGCGTGGACGTCCCCCTGGGCGACTTCTTCGGCATCGGCTTCGGCGCCAGCGTCAACTTCGCGAGCCTGCCCCTGCAGCGGATGCCCCAGGACGGCATGGGCATGAACTGCTTCTTCCCCATGCCCTTCCGCCGCCGGGCCCGCTTCGAGGTCCGCAACGAGTCCGGCCAGCCGATCCGCCACCTCTTCTGGTACCTGGACTGGGAGGAGCTTCCCGAGCTGCACCCGGACGAGGCCTACTTCCACGCCTGGTTCCACCGGGAGAACCCTTGTGACGGCATCGCCGACGCCGGGCTGAGCAACTGGGAATACCAGATGGAGGGGAGCAACCCCACGGGCGCGGGCAACTACCTGGTCCTGGACTTCCGGGGCCGGGGCCACTACGTCGGCTGCGTCCTCTCGGTCCACAACCTCCGGGTCACGGAAGGCAACAACTGGTATGGCGAGGGCGACGACATGATCTTCCTGGACGGCGACCCGCGGCCGACCCTGCACGGCACCGGCACCGAGGACTACTTCAACACCGCCTGGGGCCCGCGCCAGGCCTTCGGCGGTCCCTACGCCGGCATGACGCTCCCCGGGGGCGTCAACTACAGTGGCCGCAACTGCATGTACCGCTTCCACATCGAGGACCCGATCCACTTCCGGGAGTCGATCCGCGTCACCCTCGAGCACGGCCACGCCAACCGCCGCCGCGACGACTGGTCCTCGGTGGCCTACTGGTACGCGGCCGAGCCCGGCGTGCCGGAGATGCCCCGGGTGGAGGTGGCCGCCCGCATTCCCTACCCTGCGGACCACCTTCCTGGCCTTCCCGCCACCGAGTGAGCCGTGCCGGCCACCGCCGTCCGCACCGTCGCCGACTTTCCGGACCTGCTGCCCCTGCGCGACAACCACGGGGCCGTGACCGGTCTGTTCAGCGACTGCGGGGCCTGGTACGGGCTTACCTGGGGCGGCCGCTACCTCCTGGACGTCCACGACCTGCAGCGGGGGCGCATCTGGCCCCTGCACCTGGGCGGCCGGGTGGTCCGCACCCGGGTCTGGGCGGACTGCCTGGAGGCGGAGCTGGATCTGGGCGCCCGGATCCGCATCGCCTTCCCCGGGCCCCAGGCGATCACCCTGGAGTGGTGCCACGACGAGCCCCCCGATCCCTCCACGGACCTGCCCTTCACCGTGGTCCGGGCCGGCCCCGAGCGCTGGCTGGTGGTGGTGGCCCCCGAGGGGGGTGGCGTCCGGGACCCGGACTGCTTCGAGCGCAATCGCCGGCGCTGGAACGCCCTCTTCGCCCGGGCCTTCGCGGGCAACCGCTTCGCCGGCTGGCTGCCGGCGGAGACGATCCTGGCCCGGGCCGTAGCCACCCTCTTCTGGAACCACCGGGCCCCCCTGGGGGACGTGCCCGCCCCCGGCGTCTTCCCCTCCTCCCTGGCCTACCGGGCCTACTGGGGCTGGGACTCCTGGAAGCACGCCCACGCCCTGGCCGCCCTGGACCCCGCCCTGGCGGCCGGCCAGCTCCGGGCCCAGTTCTCGGGCCAGCGCTCCGACGGCATGGTCCCGGACACGGTCCTGCCTCGGGCTTCCGAGGACAACTGGCGGAACACGAAGCCACCCCTGGCGGCCTGGGCCCTGGAGGCGGTCTGGGCGGCGTCGGGCGATCGCTCCCTGGTGGCGGAGCTCCTGCCCCTGTGCAGCGCCTTCCTCCACTGGTACGAGGAGCACCGGCGCCGGGAGGGCGCGGTCCTGGTCCAGCCCGGCGGCCGGGACCTGGAGACGGCCATGTGGGACACGGGCTGGGACGACAGCCTGCGTTTCGCCGGTCTGCCCCTGCAGCCCTGCCCGGACGACTGGCTCCTCCTGGACTGCTGGCCCGCCGACCTGAACGGCTGGCTCCTGGTCGAGTACCGGGCCGTCGCCCGGCTGGAACGGGTGGCCGGCGGCGATCCCCGGCCCTGGGAGGAGCGGGCCGACGCCCTCCAGGACGCCATTCTCCGGGAGCTCTGGGACCCGGAACTGGCCTTCTTCCTGGACCGGCAGCCCGGCGCCGGCCGGCGCCGGCCCCTGCTCTCCGCCGCCGGCTGGGTGCCGGCCTGGGCGGGAGCCCTGCCGCCGGCGGAGCTGGGCCGGCTGCGCCGGGTCCTCCAGGATCCCCGGCGCTTCGCCACGCCCATGCCCTTCCCGACCCTGGCAGCCGACCAGGAGGGGCACGATCCCGACGGCTACTGGAACGGCAGCGTCTGGCTGGACCACGCCGCCCTGGCGGTGGCGGTCCTCGGAGAGGAGGGGGAGGAGGCGGCCCGGCGCCTGTTCCGCCATGCCTGCGCCGCCGGCCCCCTCTGGGAGTGCCACTCCCCGGTGAGCGGCGAGCCCTGTCGGGGCGCCCGGCCGGCAGTGGCCCAGTTCTCCTGGACGGCCTGCGCCTTCCTGGAGATGGCCAGGGACAGCCTCCGGCCGGCGCCCCGGGGCTAGAATCCCGGCCAGCCATGCCCGGCCGCAACCGCCTGCGCCCCGTCTCCCTCCTGCCCAGTCTCGCCACCCTGGGCAACCTGGCCTGCGGCGTGGGCGCCATGATCTGGGCCCGGGACGCGGCGGCCCGCGGCCGGGAACTGGTGCGGGCCCACGCCGCCTGGCTCCTGGT
>CAYMFV010000298.1:0-4176 GCA_964389745.1 uncultured Planctomycetales bacterium
GGATCCCACCCCCCGTACCGGGCGGGAGGTGGCCCAGGGATCCGGGAAGCGGCAGGAAGGCCCAGGCGGGGTGGCCGAGGCCGCCCACGACCGGGTAGTGGGGCGGCCCCTGGGCCCTTGGGGGGGGGGGCAAGAAGAAGGAACAGCAGGACAGAGAAGTGCTTCATCCCGAAGGCGTGTTGTCTGGGTGTGGAATGGGACAAAGGCCGGAAGCGGCCCAGTCACCAGTCTGGAACAAACCGGGGAAGCCTGTCAAGCCCATTCTTGGAAACTGGCCGGGGCAACACCGCCCCGTCGGTGCAAGTCCAGACGGGAACTGGACTTGCGCGGATCGGGAACGAGCGCTCAGGCGCTGCCCACGGCCTCCTGCACGCGCCCGGCGATCCCGCTCCGGGGCCGCTGGGCGTCGCGCACCGCGAAGGCGGTGAGGTGGACCACGTCGGCCACCTCCGCCGAGTGGGGCTGGAGCATGTGGGCCGGCCGGTCCAGGCCGAGCATGATCGGGCCCACCGCCGGCGTGTCGCCCACCGTGCGCACCAGGTTGAAGGCGATGTTGGCTGCCTCCAGGTTCGGGAAGACGAGGACGTTGGCCTGGCGCCCGCCCAGCCGGCAGCTCGGGTGGCTGCGCTGCACCCGGACGTCCAGGGCGGCGTCGGCCCGCATCTCGCCGTCGATCAGGTACTCCGGCGCCAGCTCCCGGGCCAGCTCCACGGCCCGGCGCACCATCTCGCTCCGGGGGTGGGGCGTGCCGCCGAAGCTCGAGAAGGAGAGGAAGGCGACGACGGGTTCGATACCGAGGCGCTTGACCTCGTCGGCGGCCAGGACGGCGATCTCGGCCAGGTCCTCGGCGCCGGGCTCGATGTTCACCGAGATGTCGGCCAGGAACAGGGCCCGGTCCCGGGTGAGGAGCATGCTCATGCCGCAGGCGATGCGCACGCCCTCCTGCCGGGGGATGACCTTGAGCAGCGGCGACATGGTCCGCCGGGCCCTCTCGGTGACGCCGCAGACCAGGCCATCGGCGTCGCCCATGCGCACCAGCATCGGCCCGAACCACTCGGGCTGCAGGAGCAGCTCCCGGGTGTTCTCCAGGGAGCGCCGCCGGCCCCGGAGCTCGTACAGCTCCTGGGCGTACTCCTCCCACCTGGGCCAGGTCCGGGGGTCGGCGATCTCCATGCCCTGGAGGGAGATGCCCAGCCGCCGGGCGTGCTCGGTGATGCGGTCGGGGTCGCCCACGAGGACCGGCCGGGCGATCCTCTCCCGGAGCACCGCCGCCGCCGCCTCGAGGATGGTGTCGCTCTCGCCCTCGGGGTAGACGATGCGCTTCGGGCTGGTGGCGGCCATGGCCACCACCCGGCGCATGATGTCCCGCTCGGCGCCGCGACGCTCGGCCAGCTCCCGCTGGTACACGTCCAGGTCCACCTGGCGGCGGGCGACGCCGGTCTCCATGGCCGCCCGGGCCACGGCCGTGGCCACCCGGGTCAGGACCCGGAGGTCCAGGGGCTTGGGCACCAGGTACTCCCGGCCGAACTTCAGGCCCGAGAGGCCGTAGGCTGCCAGGACGTCGTCGGGCACCGGCTCCTGGGCCAGGGCCGCCAGGGCCCGGCAGGCCGCCACCTTCATCTCGGCGTTGATGCAGCGGGCGTGCACGTCCAGGGCGCCCCGGAAGATGAAGGGGAAGCCGAGGACGTTGTTGACCTGGTTCGGGTAGTCGGAGCGGCCGGTGGCCATGATGACGTCGGAGCGGGTCGCCACCGCCGTCGGGTAGTCGATCTCCGGGTCCGGGTTGGCCATCGCCAGGACGATGGGGTTGTCGGCCATGGCCCGGAGCATGTCGGGCGTCACCAGCCCGCCCACCGACAGCCCGTAGAAGACGTCGGCGCCGGTCATGGCGTCGGTCAGGGTGCGGGCGTCGGTCTCGGCGGCCAGCCGCTCCTTCCACGGGTTCATGTGCTCCTTGCGGCCCTTGTACAGCACCCCCTTGGAGTCCACGAGGATGATCTTCCCGGGGTCGGCACCGAGCTGCACGGCGAAGTCGGCGCAGGCCACCGCCGCCGCGCCGGCGCCGCTGATGACGATGCGCACGTCCTCGATCTTCTTGCCGGCGACCTCCAGGCCGTTGAGGAGGGCGGCCCCGGAGATGAGGGCCGTGCCGTGCTGGTCGTCGTGGAAGACGGGAATGTCCAGGACCTCCTGGAGTCGCCGCTCGATCTCGAAGCAGCGGGGCGCCGAGATGTCCTCCAGGTTGATGCCGGCGACGGTGGGCTCCAGGGCCTTCACCACCTGGACGATCTCCTCCACGTCCCTCGTGCCGAGCTCGATGTCGAAGACGTCGATGTCGGCGAAGCGCTTGAAGAGGACCGCCTTCCCCTCCATGACCGGCTTCCCGGCCAGGGGCCCGATGTCGCCCAGGCCGAGGACGGCGGTGCCGTCGGTGACCACCGCCACCAGGTTGCCCCGGGCGGTGTAGTCGAAGACCTTGTCCGGGTCGGCGTGGATCTCCCGGCAGGGCTCGGCCACCCCCGGCGTGTAGGCCAGGGACAGGTCGATCTGGGTCAGGCACGGCTTGGTGGCCGCGACCTCGATCTTGCCGGGGCGACCCCGGGCGTGGTACTCGAGGGCTTGCTTGCGGGTGATCAGGGACATGGCAGGACACACCTCCGGCAGCCGGCCGGCCAGGCGCGGCCACTCTCTACGCCACGAAGGGCCCCGGGGGTAGTCGGCTTTTGGCGACAGCCGGCCGGCGGCGGCGATGGGTCTCATCCCCGGCGCCGGAGGACCAGGACCACGTCGAGCTGGCGGCCGTCCAGGGGGATGTCCCGGTCCAGCTCGTAGGCGAAGTCGTAGGTCGCCAGGTGGTCGAAGGCCGGGGCCGCCCGAAGCAGGCGCCGGACCTGGCCGGCGTCGTAGGTCCGGAACCACCAGTGGCTCTCGTACACCCGGGTGGTGCCGTCCCGCTCCACCTTGAGGCGGATCCGGGCCCGCTCCCGGCGCCGGCGCCGGTCCGGGGGCCAGATCTGGAGGTTGGAGGTCACCCGGATCCCGTCCCGTTCCGCCACCCAGCGCTCCCGGGCCCGGCGGGGGCTGTCGTACTCGCTCAGGTGGAAGCCGAGGACGTAGAGGCCGCCGGGGCGGAGGGCCCGGGCCACCGCCTCCAGGTGCCGGCGGGCGCCGGCCTCGGTGAGGACGTACTTGAAGGTGGTGACCAGGCAGTGGGCCAGGTCGAAGCCACCCTCGAGCTGGAAGTCCTCGAGGGTGCCCCGGAAGAGGCCGGCCCGGAGCCCGGCGGCGTCCAGCCGCTCCCGGCAGTAGCGGAGGGCGGCCGGGTTCCGGTCGAAGCCGGCCACCTGCCAGCCCCGGCGGGCCATCTCCAGGACCAGGCGGCCGCTGCCGCAGGCCGGCTCCAGGACCCGGCGCCGGCCGGGGCTCCCGTAGAGCCCGGCGACGCCCTCCAGGAAGTCCGCCTCCCGCTGCGTCTCGGTGTCGAAGACGATGTCGTAGTAGAGGGGAAGGTCGTACCAGTCCTCCAGGGGTTCGGGGCGCCGGGGCATGGGGGGCGGCATCCTAGAATCCACGGCCATGGAGACGGTGCCCGAACGGCTGGCGGCCCTCCGGGAGCGGCTCCGGGAGGCAGGCCTGGACTGGTTCCTGGTGCCCTCCGCCGACGAGCACCTGGACGAGTACCTGCCCGCCTGGCGGGAGCGGCGGCGCTGGCTGTCGGGCTTCAGCGGCTCGGCCGGGGACCTGGTCGTGGGCCGGGAGGAGGCGTGGCTGTTCCCCGACGGCCGCGACCACCTCCGGGCCGAGGCCGAGCTGGCCGGGAGCGGCATCCGCCTGAGCCGGGTCGGCCGGCCCGGGGAGCCGACCCTGGAGGAGTTCCTGGCCGGGCGGGCCCGGGGAGCGCCGGGCACGGTGGTGGGCGCCGACCCCATGCTCCACGACGTCGCCGCCTGGCGGCGCCTGGGCCGGGTCCTGGCCGAGGCCGGCGGCGAGCTGCGCCCCGTCACCCCGAACCCGGTGGACGTCCTCTGGCGGGACCGCCCCCGGCCGTCCCGGCGCCGGCTGCGGCCGGTGCCGCCGGGCCCCGGGGGCCGCAGCCCGGGGGAGCGGCTGGAGGAGCTGGAGCGGTGCCTCGAGGCGGCGGGGGCCGACGGGGCGGTCCTCGGGAAGCTGGACCAG
>CAYMFV010000299.1:0-4171 GCA_964389745.1 uncultured Planctomycetales bacterium
GCGCTCGCAGACCTGCTGGCGCTCGTGGACTGGGACGGGGACGGGCTCTGGGACCTCCTGGTGGACGGCGAGGTCCTCCTGGGGCTCGGGCACGGCCGTTTCCGGACGGACCCGCGCTCCCGCTACCAGTCCTCCTCCGGCGACCTCCTGACCCTGGACATCGACCTGGACGGGGACACCGACGTGGTCGTGTCGGGGGGGACCGTGACCGCCTACCTCAACGACGGCAGCGGGCTCCTGGTCCCGGACCCCGGCCGCATTCCCTTCACCGCCTGGGGTCCGCGCCTGACCGCCCTCGACCTGGAGGGTGACGGGGACCCCGACCTCCTCGACGGCGGCCCGGGGGGCGCCGTCCTCCTTGCCAACGACGGCTCCGGCTTCTTCACGGACGTGAGCGCCCGGCTGGGTGTCGTCGCCGGGCCCCTGGAGGCGGTCCTGGCCGCCGACCTCGACGGGGACGGGAACCCGGACCTGGCCCTGGCCGGACCGCAGCGGACCATCCTGCTCTGGAACGACGGCAGCGGCAGCTTCGGGCCCGGCTCCTCCCCCCCCCTGCCGGGCGCCCGCTGCCTGGCGGCCGGGGACGTGGACGGGGACGGTCGCCTGGACCTCTACCTCGGCGCGGACGGACCCGACCGCCTCGCCCTCAACCTCGGCGGCGGCCGCTTCCTGGTCGCCCGGGACCGGCTGCCCGACCTCGACCAGTCCACGTCTCGGGTGGCCTTCCTGGACGCGGACGCCGACGGCGATCTGGACGTGGTGCTGGCCGCCCGGTCGGGTGGCCGGGACGGCGCCTGGAACCCGGTGCTGTGGAACGACGGTAGCGGGCGCTTCCAGGAGGACCTCGCCGCCTTCGGGCCCTGGGAGCTGGACACCGTGAACCTCCTGGTGCACGACTGGGACCGGGACGGGGACCCGGACGTCTTCTTCGGCAACTTCGGACACGGGGAGGACCAGCTCTTCTGGAATGACGGTCACGGGACCTTCCGGGCCACACCCGCCCCCCTCCCTCCCCTGCCCTATACCTCCCAGGAGGTCCTCGCCGCCGACTTCGACCAGGACGGTGCTCCCGACCTGGTCTGGGCCTCCCACCGCAGCCCCACGCAGCCGGCATCCTGGCCCGCCTTCCTCGACCTCCAGTGGAACGACGGCACCGGCCGCTTCCGGAGCGACCCGGCCGCCCTGCCGCCGGCCCCCGCTGGCGCGCCGCGGCGGATCCTGGCCGTGGACGTGGACGGGGACGACGACCTCGACCTGGTCGCCGGCCTCTCCCAGGGCGACCTCAACCTCCTGGGGAACGAGAGGGGCCGGCGCTTCTCGGACCGGCGCGACCGCCTGCCCCCGGAGGACCTGCCCGGCAGCGCCCTCGGGGCCGGGGACGTGGATGGCGACGGGGATCCCGACCTCGTCCTCGGGCCGGCGATGAGCCTCCCGGCGCGCCTCCTCCGCAACGACGGCACCGGCACCTTCACCCTCGATCCGGCCTGGATGCCGCCGGAGGCGGATCTCCAGGCCTGCGGTCTCGTCCTCGAGGACTTCGACCTGGACGGCGACCTGGACGTGGTCTACCTGGCCGACTCCTGGAGCAGCCAGGCCTGGGTCCTGCGCTACCTGGAGAACGATGGGACGGGCGTCTTCCACGAGGTTCCCGGGCGGCTGACAGCCAGCCGGCTCGCCTGGAGCGCCCTGGCGAGCGGGGACGTGGACCGGGACGGCGATCCCGACGTGGTCGTGGCCCGGGACTTCGGCGGTGGCGTCCTCTTCCGCAACGACGGCACCGGCCGCTTCGCCACCGAGGAGGACACCATCCGCCCGAGCCCCGTGCAGTGGCTGCCCCTCAGCGCCAGGCTCGAGGACGTGGACGGCGACGGCTGGCCCGACCTCCTGGTCGGCGGCTACGAGGAGGAGGTGTACCTCAACCGCGGCGGACTGGCCCTGGTCCCCCTCGGGCGCCAGCTGCCCCGGAGCCGGGACTCGATCCACGCCTACGCGCTGATCGGGGAGGACCTGGACGGCGACGGGGACGTGGACCTGGTCCTCGGCGACGACTACGCGAACCGCATCCTCCTGAACCTGGAGCGGCAGGTCCGCTGGCTGGCCCTGCCGCGCATCGGCAAGCCCCTGGAGATCGGCATCTGGGGTCCTCCCGGGGCGGGCTTCTGGCTCGGGGTGTCCACGGGCACCCTGCACCGGGACACGCCCTGGGGGACCCTGCGCCTGGACCCGACCGGCATCGTCGCCGCCGCCAGCGGCCGGCTCGACGAGCACGGGCAGGTCGAGCTGGCCTGGCCGCTGCCGCCCGACCCTCGCCTCCTGGGCCGACCGCTCTACATCCAGGCCGGGATCGGCGCCCCGCGGCGCTGGAGCAACCTGGAGGTGGCGGTGCCGAGCGCCTTCTAGCCCTTGGCTCCCGAGAGCCGGACTCCCTGGAGGAACACGCGCTGGAACAGGAAGTAGACCAGGATACAGGGGGCCAGGACCAGGGAGGTGCCGGCCATCAGCCACTCCACCGCCACCCGGTAGCTCTGGTTGAAGGCGGCCAGGGCCAGGGTCAGGGTCTGCTTCTCCTCGGAGTTCAGGTAGATCAGGGGTGCCCAGAAGTCGTTCCAGGTGGCCAGGAAGGTGAAGATGGTCACCGCCCCCACCACCGGCCGCGCCAGGGGCAGCATCACCCGCCACCAGGTGCCGAAGAAGCCGCAGCCGTCCATCCGCGCGGCCTCGGTCAGCTCCGGCGGGATGGTCAGAAAGAACTGGCGGAAGAGAAAGATGAAGAAGGGGGCGCCGCCGAGGACGGTGGGCAGGAGCAGCGGGCCCCAGGTGTCCACCAGGCCGAGCTGGCGGAAGAGGAGGAACTGGGGGATGGCCAGAACCTGGGGCGGCAGCATCATCGTCGCCAGGACCAGGAGGAAGAGGGTGTCCCGGCCCCGGAAGCGCAGCCGGGCGAAGGCGTAGCCCGCCAGGCTGCAGCAGGTGAGCTGGCCGGCGATGGAGAGCACGGTCAGCAGGCTGGTGTTCCAGACCAGGCGCCAGAAGCCCGCCGCCCCCCCCCTGCCGCCCATGCGCTCGGCGGCGAGGCGGAAGTTCTCGAGGCGGAGGCCGTCGGGAAAGGCGAACAGGCCCCGGAGCAGGGCGGTTCCCTCGGGCTGGAGCGCCGCCGACAGGACCCAGGCCAGGGGCAGGAGGAAGAGGGCGGCCAGGACCGCCAGGAGCAGGCGGCGGCCGCTCATCGCACGGCTCCGGCATAGTGGACCCAGCGCCGGCTCGTGGCCAGGAGCAGCAGGGTCAGGACCAGGACGACGGCAAAGAGGACCCAGGCCAGGGTGCTGGCGTAGCCCATGTGCAGGAACTGGAATCCCTGCTCGTACAGGTACAGGACCAGGAAGCGGCTGGCGTCGCCCGGCCCCCCCCGGGTCATCACGTAGGGCTGGGCGAAGAGCTGGAAGGCGTTGAGGAGGCCGAAAACCAGGTTCAGGAGCAGCACCGGGCCGAGGCCGGGGAGGGTCACGTGCCGGAAGCGGGCCCAGGCGCCGGCGCCGTCCACCCGGGCGGCCTCGTAGAGGGCCGGGTCCAGGCCCTGGAGGCCGGCCAGGAAAACCAGCATCTGGGCGCCGGCCGTCCACAGGCCCATGAGGACGAAGGAGGGCAGCACCCAGGCCGGCGCGCCCAGCCAGTCGGGGCCGTGGAGCCCGAGGACCGCCAGGCCCCGGTTCAGGAGCCCCCCCTCCGCCGCCAGGATCCAGCGCCAGATGGCGCCCAGGATCACTGGCGAGAGGATGGTGGGCAGGTAGAAGACGGTCCGGAACAGGCCCACGCCCCGGAAGCGGCGCCGGACCAGGAGTGCCAGGCCCAGGGCGACGGCGAGCTGCAGGGGGACGGCGGCCAGGGCGTAGAGGCTGGTCACCCGGAGGCTGGCGAGGAAGGTGGGGTCGGCCGCCAGCCGCCGGTACTGGTCGAGGCCCATCCAGCGGGCGCTGTCCAGGCTGCGCAGGGGACTCCACTCGGCCAGGGAGAGGAGCGCGCTCACCAGGGCGGGCCCCAGGAGCAGGGCGGCGAAGCCCGTCGCCCAGGGCGCCAGGAACAGCCAGGCGGCCCGCTCCTCCCGGCGGGCCGGCCGGGGCAGGCGGCGGGTCCGGAGCAGGAGGAAACCGATGGCGGCGGCCACCCCCACCAC
>CAYMFV010000300.1:0-4166 GCA_964389745.1 uncultured Planctomycetales bacterium
CAGGGCCACCCGCTGCCGCTGGCCGCCCGAGAGGCGCACCCCCCGCTCGCCCACCAGGGTGTGCAGGCCCTCGGGGCGGAGCTCCAGGTCGGGATCCAGGCCGGCCGCCGCGGCGGCGGCGCGGAGCTCCTCCCGCCCGGCGTCGGGACGGCCGAAGGCGATGTTCTCGGCCAGGGTGGCGCTGAACAGGAAGCCGTCCTGGGGCACCAGGCCGCACAGGCTCCGGGCGTCCGCCAGGCGCAAGCGGGTCAGATCGGTGCCGTCGACGAAGACCTGGCCGGGCTCGATCTCCACCAGCCGGGCCAGGGTCCGGAGCAGCACGCTCTTGCCGGCGCCGGTCGGGCCGACCACGCCCAGGGTCGTGCCCCCGGGCACGTCCAGGTGCAGGTCCTCGAGGACGGTGCGCTCCCGGCCGGCGGAGGCCAGGCGCACCGTCAACCCGCGCAGGGTGATCCGGCCGGGGCCTTCCGGGGGGGGGAGCGGGTCGGCGGGATCGCCCAGGGCCACCGGCGCGTCCAGGATCTCGCCCAGGCGCTCCAGGGCAGCGGCACCCCGGCGCAGACTGGAGATGACGAAGCCGAGGACCGCGGTCGGCGCCGCCACCATGTTCAGGTAGAGGATCATGGCGGCGAAGCCGCCCAGGGAGAGGCGGCCGGAGACCACCCGGGGGCCGCCCACCACCAGGACCGTGAGGGTTGTGAGGGCGGCCAGGGCGAGCATGGTGGCGCCCAGGTTGGCCCGGTCCCGGGCCAGGGCCAGGTTCTGGTCCCGGCAGGCCCGGGCGGTCGCGGCGAAGCGCCGGCGGTCGTACTCCTCGAGGCCCAGGGTGCGCAGGACGAGCTGGCCGCCGAGGCTCTCGCTGACGTGGGCACCCACCGCCGCCAGGCGTTCCTGGGCCGCCCGGCTGCCTCGCTGGATGCGGGCGGCCAGGCGCCGGGTCAGCCACAGGAAGAGGGGGAAGGGGGCCATGCCGCACACCGTGAGGAAGGGGTCGATGCGCAGCATGAAAGCCAGCCCCAGGGCGTAGAGGCAGGCGGTCTCGGCCAGGTAGAGGAGGACGGGGCCGGCCAGGGCCTGGACGTGGCGGGCATCGTTCACCACCCGGGAGAGAAGGGCACCAGTGGGGTGGTCCAGGTACCAGGAGGGGGGGAGGACCAGGAGGCGCCGGAAGAGGCGGTCCCGGAGGTCGTGGACCACCCGCCGGCTGTTGCCGAGGAGCAGCAGGCGGCTGGCGGTGCGCACCACCGCGGTGGCCGTGGCGCTGCCGGTGATGAGGAGGGCGGCGAGGAGGACCTGGTGGCGCAGCCGCTCCCCGTCCAGGACCTCGGGGCCAGCGGCGGCGAGGTCCCGGAGGGCATCGATGCCGTCCCCCAGGAAGCGGGGGATGAAGACCTTGAGAAGCACGCTCGCCACCAGGCAGGCGAGGCCGACGGCGTAGCGAGCCCGGTGGCGGCCGAAGAGTTGGCGCAGGAGGGGGGAGCGGAGGATGGCCGGCCCTCCCGGGTTCAGAGCAGGCGGAAGAGGCCGCCGATCACCAGGCGGCGGATCCCCTCGGCGAAGCGGTCGGCGGCCGCCCGGGTCTCGGTTTCCAGGCGCAGCTCGTCCAGGTAGCGGAGGACGGCCATGCCCCGGACCAGCTCCTTGTAGCCCTCGGGGGTGAGGCGGTTCTCGGCCAGCATCTGCGTCCAGCGCCGGAGGTCCCCGGCCTGCTCCCGAAGGAAGCGGAAGCGGGAGGCGGCCGCCTGGCGCACCAGCGCTACCAGCTCCTCCCGGGCCAGGATGCCGGCCTCGTCCTGGAGGGACTCCAGGAAGGCGGCGAAGGGGTCGCGAGCGTCTCCAGGCTGCTGGGGCATCGGCGGTCAACCGGGGTTGCGGGCTCGCTCCACGCCCAGGGCGAGGTCGAAGGCCCGGCCGAGCTGGCGCAGGCGCTCCTGGAGGAAGTCGGGGCCGTGTTGCCTGGCCAGCCCCTCGGGGCCGAGACGCCGGTAGAGCCCGGCGGTGTCGTCCAGGAGGCGGTGGACGGCGCCCAGGGCCCGGAGGGTCGGGCCGTCCTCCCCTTCCCGGACCCGCTGGTACTCCTCGGCCTTGCGGAAGGCCAGCTCCAGGGCCTCCAGCCGCGCCGCGTTGGCCGACGGCGGGATCCGGTCGAAGGTGGCGACCACGGCCAGGGTCTCCACCTTCAGGTCGACGATCTCCCGGAGGGTGATCGGGTCCCGCCCGCCGAGAGCCGTGCAGGCGGCCAGGGCCAGGACGAGGAGCGGCCCCGGACGGCGGGCGGAGCTACGGCTCCGGCGGGGCGTGGTCCCGTGCCTGGCGGCAAGCTCGAGCATGGGGGCATTATGGCCCTCTACCGCCCGAGGCGCTCCTCGAAGAGGGCCAGGATGCGCCGGTACTCGTCCAGCCAGGAGGCCGGCTCCCGGAAGCCGTGGGGTTCCACCGGGTAGATGGCCACCTGCCAGTCTTCCTTGCCGAGCTCGATCAGGCGCTGGACGAGGCGCACCGTGTCCGAGAAGAAGACGTTGTCGTCGAGCATGCCGTGGCAGAGGAGCAGGGCACCCTCCAGGCCCTCGGCCCACTCGATGGGGGAGGAGCGCCGGTAGGCATCGGGGTCCAGCTCCGGCGTGTTGAGGATGTTCCGGGTGTAGAAGTCGTGGTAGTGGGCCCAGTCGGTGACCGGGCGCAGGGCGGCGCCGCAGGCGAAGAGGCCGGGCCGGCGGAAGAGGGCCATCAGGGTCAGGAAGCCGCCGTAGGAGCCGCCGTAGACGCCGACCCGCTCCGGGTCCACGTCGTGCTCGGCGACCAGCCAGCGGACGCCGGCCTCCAGGTCTTCCAGCTCGGGGCCGCCCATGTTCCGGTACACGGCCGTCCGCCAGTCCCGGCCGTAGCCGGCGCTTGCCCGGTAGTCCATGTCCAGGACGACGTAGCCCCGCCAGGCCAGCAGGCTATGGAAGAGGAACTCCCGGAAGTAGCCGGACCAGCCCTGGTGGGCGTTCTGGAGGTAGCCGGCCCCGTGGACGAAGAGCACCGCCGCCCGCGGCCCCGGGGGGGGGGAGGGCGGCAGGTAGAGGCGGGCGTGGACCGTCTGGCCGGCGCCGGGGGAGGGCACCTCGACGAAGCGGGGGGCTACCCAGGGCAGTGCCCGGAACTCGGGGCTCACCGTGTCGGTCAGGCGTCGGGCCGTGGCGCCTGGACGGTTCTCCTGGAGCCAGAGGTCCGGAGGCTCCAGGGCCGTGGAGTGCTCGATGAGGAGCCAGCGGTCGTCGGGCGAGGGCCAGAAGCGGTTCTCGCCGCCGAGCTCGGTCACCCGCTCCACCGGCCCGCCGGTGACGGCCACCCGGTAGACCTCGTGGATGCCCGGGTGCTCCCGGTTGCCCAGGAAGGTGAACCAGCGGCCCTCGGCGTCCAGGTGGGGCCGGGATACCTCCCATTCCCCGGCGGTCAGGGCGCGCCGGGCGCCGTCCCGCAGGTCCCGGACGTAGAGGTGGCTCCAGCCGCTCTCCTCGGAGAGGAACCAGACGGCCTGGCCGTCGGGGAGCCAGCCGGCCCGGGCGAAGCGCCGGTTCTGCCAGGCCTCGTCGCGCCAGTGCTCCAGGGGCTCCAGGGTGGCGGTGGCGGGATCCACCAGGGCCAGCCATCGGTCCTTCCGGTCCCGGGAGAGGAACTGGACCAGGGCCCGGGTGCCGTCCTGGTTCCATTCCAGGGAGGCGACGGCCACCGGCCGCGGGCCCTCCAGGGGGGGGAGGCCGGCGGCCTCCCGGAGGGCGGCCAGGGGGTCCTCGGCGATGCCGGGGAGGACGGCCAGGTCCAGGGGCGTGGCCCGGGCGGCGGCGGTGTCCACCAGGACGAGGTCTTGCCGTTCCGGCTTGCCGGTGCCCACCTTGGCGTGGACCTGGCGCGTCTCCACGTAGCCGCTCTCGTTGACCCAGAGGGGCATGGTGTCGGCCTGCCCGGGCTCGCCGCCGGCGGCGACGACCACCAGGAGCCAGCGGCCGTCGGGCGCGGGCTCGCTCCGGCGGATCTCCCCCTCGACGCCGAGCCAGGTGGTGCGGAGGCGGCCCGTGTCCCCGGTCTCGGCTGCGTGGCGGCGGAGCTCCCGGGTCTGGCGCCGCTCCCGCTGCCGGCGGATGTACTCGAAGAGCCGTTCCTGCTGCCGGGAGAGCCAGCTC
>CAYMFV010000301.1:0-4164 GCA_964389745.1 uncultured Planctomycetales bacterium
GCGCCGCGCTGCAGGCGGCGCCCGTCCGCGCCAGTGCGCCCGGCCGCGGGCACGCCCATGTCCTGGATGGTGTCCTGGCCGTGGGGCCTTCCACTTCTCCAGGTAGTCTGTGACCGGGGCCGGGTCGTGGTGGTCCCCATCCTCGAGGGCGCCGGTCTCCTGCCGGGCGAGGACCTTGCCGGCGGCGTCCAGGACGACCAGGTAGGGCACCCCCTCCTCCCGGAAGCGGGCGCCCCAGCGCTCGGCGAGCCGGGCCTGGCGGGCGGCGTCGCCGATGTCCACCGGCACCACCTGGTACTCGTAGAGCAGCGCCCGCCGGATCTTCCGGTCGCTCGCGAAGAGGTCGTGGAGCTTGCGGCACCAGCCGCACCAGTTGCCGCCGAGAACGACGAGGACCCGCTGGTGGTCCCGCTCGGCCCGCTCCAGGGCAGCGCCGACCAGGGCGTCCGGGTCGGCGGCCTCGTCGTAGATGGGCTTCGCTTCGGGAGCGGGGGCCGGCTCCTGGGGGCAGCAGGGAAGCAGCAGGGTCAGGGAGAGCAGGGGGAGCATGGTCGGGACTCCTCCCGGGAGTGTAGCGCGACCCAGCCGCGGCGCCGGGCCCTCACGGCTCCGGCACCTCCAGGGCGAAGACCATCGGGCGCTCGGAGGCGAAGGGTCGGACCGCGCAGACCAGGACCTCCTGGCCGGCCGCCACCAGCACCCGCCGGGCGGCCAGGCCGGCGTTCTCCAGGAAGAGGGGCAGCGGGGCGTCCGCCGGGCCGCAGCGCACCCAGATGCTCTCCCCGGGGGCGAGCCCCCGGGCGGTGAAGCGACGGCGGAAGAGGACGCCCGGCGCCGGCCGGGGCTCCAGGATCTCCTCCACCTCCACTCCCCCCCCCCTGCCGGGAGAGGCGGGAGCGGAGGACCGGGCTGCCGTCGACCACTCCGCACCGGGGTTCCGGAGGAGCAGGGTCGAGCCGGGGAGGGCGCGCCAGACCAGCCAGGGGCCACAGCTCCCCCACGGGAGGTCGCCGGCCGTCAGCGCCAGGGAGCCTGCCGGATCCCCCAGGCGCGCCGTGCCGCCGGCGACCTCGAGCCCGAGGCGCCACTCCCCCGCCGCCGGCGGCCGCAGGCCGAAACGCAGGGCCACCTCCCAGCCGGCGACCGGGAGGCTCGGGCCAAGGGTCTCCTCGAGGCCGGCCGGGCCGGGTGCCAGGAGTGGGAGAAGGAGGAGGAGCCTCGGCATGGCCGCGCTGCCGGACGAGGATAGCGGCCGATGGCACGCTTCTTGCAGCAAAGCAACTTCGAAGAATGCCCCAGGACGGACGCCCCGCTGCCCTCTCATCGTTTAGGATGCTTCTATTCCCACGGGGCGGCCCATCTCGGGCCCCCCCCTGATTCGACAAGCGACACGAGAAGAGAACCCCATGAAGCGATTCCTCACTGCCACGGCCCTGGCCTGCCTGGCCCTGGGCGCGCCCATCGCCGCCCAGACCGACCTGGGCCCCCTGAACCTGCCCGCCGGCCCTGCCCTGCCCATGCCCATCGACGAGGACTTCGAGGCGGCAGCTGGCGTCGTGCCCGGCTACATGGCCCTGACCGAGCTGGATGTGGCCACGCTCCTTCCCGATCCGGACGCCTGGGCCAACATCGGCAACCGGGCCCCCTGCCTCAACCCCTTCTCCGGCTCCTACAACCTGGAGATGGGCCTCATCCCGGGCAGCACCAACTACCACGACGTGCGCAACGCCATGGTGCTGCTGATCGACGCGACTGGCTGGACCGGCAGCACCCTGATGAGCTTCCAGGCCATCGACGGGGGCGAGGAGACCGACACGGTGGACGGTGTCTGGGTCAGCGACACGGGTACAGGTGCCTCCTGGTACGCCGTCACGGGTAGCTGGGGCAGCACCGTCGGCCCGACCAACGCCTGGGATCCGATCCGGGACGTGGACTGGGCCAGCACCCCGGCCAACACCGCCGGCCAGTTCTACCTGGCCTTCGTCCAGGAGGACAACTTCCCCTACCTGGACCTGGACGGCATCGGCATCGACGACATCGTCGCGCCCCAGCCCCTCTACAGCCCGAGCTACACGGTCGGCACCCTCACCGGCGGCCAGTACACCACCGCCCAGGTGGACGGCGGCCCGGCAGGCGGCACGGCCACCTACATCGTCTCCTTCACGGGCCTGGGCAGCGATCCCTTCCAGGGCGTGACCACCGACCTGGCGGCGCCGATCCGGGCCTTCGCCCAGCTCCCCCTGGACACCGTCGGCACCTCCATCTTCGCCGGCATCGTGCCCCCGAACCTCTCGGGCACCACCATCTACCACCAGGCCATCACCACCGACGGGATCGGCGCCTGGCTCACCAACACCGTGACCTCCTTCATCAACTAGACGAGGCCGGACACGACGCGGGAGCCCTCTCCGCTCGGAGAGGGCTCCCCTTCTTCATGTCCGGACACAGATTCAGCGGGAACCGGGTGGCGGGAGGAGAGAAGGTTCGGCCGGTCCGGGCTTCGTTGAGCTCAACTCCTCTCCTTGGCTGGCTTCCTCCCCTTCGGAGCGCCGCTCGATAACCCACCCGGACCGGCCGTACCCCGGGCGTAGCCCAGGGCAAAGTGCTTCAACTTCCTCGAGGTCCAACCCGGATCCGAAGATCCGGGAAGGAGCCTCAAGGGCCGCCCGCCAGGAGACCTCCCCGATTCCTGACAGGCCGGCCCTCTTGGCTAATCCCGATTCTGTCCCCGGCAAAGGTCTTTTGCCGGATGAGTTCCCCGGGTCAACTATCTTCCCCCCAAGCGATCCCGTGTCCCCGGGCGGCCACCGGCACCACCGCCACCACCCGCCCCCCCCGGAGGAGGACGGCCTCCGCCGCCAGGTTCACCGTCGGGCAGACGTGGGCCGGAAGAAGGCGCAGCACGGCGCCCGGCTCCGGCAACCGGTCCGGATCCCGGGCCCGGAGCACCAGGTGCTCCTCGGAGAAGGTCACCGGCGCAAGATCCTGGCGGCCGTCCACCTCGGCCCACGGCGCCGGGCCGGCGCAGTCCAGGGCCTTGCTCCCGGCGTCGCAGGTGCACAGCCCGGGGGCCGGCCGGGACACCACCCGGCTCTCCACCCAGGCCGCCGGCGCGAAGTCCGGAAGGCCGAAGCCCCGGCTGTTGCCGTCCCACAGGACCACGGTGCCGGCCCCCACCGTGTGGCCAGGCCCGGGCAGGGCGGCGAGCTCCTGGAGGGCCAGGGCCTCGGCGCAGGTGGGCGTGCCGCTGGTGGTGAGCTCCAGGGGTTCCCGACTCCTGTCCTGGACCTCCCGGAAGACCTCCAGGACGGCCCGGAGCACCTGCCGGCAGGCCTCCCGGCGGCGTTCGGTGTCCCGCTCCCGGAGGTGACCCTCGTAGGCGTGGACGCCCCGGAGGGCCGGGCCGGCGGCCGTCACGGTGGCGGCGATGCGCTCCCGGTCCGCCAGGGGGATCCCGGTCCGGTCCATGCCCGGGTTCAGGTCCAGGAAGAGGCCGGGGGCCGGCTCGAGGCGGGTGGCGGTCCGGGCCTGGGCCGGGTCCTCCACCAGGAGGGACAGCCGGTGCCGGGGGTACCGGGCCTGGAGACGGGCGGCGGCGGCCAGGGCCGGGCCCCGGAGGGGCATGGCCAGGAGCAGGTCCACCGGCTCCCGGGACCGGGCCAGGAACACCTCCGCCTCCCGGAGGGTGGCGCACTTGCAGCGGCGCAGGCCGGCGGCCAGGAGCAGGTCCCAGATCTCCGGGATCTTCGTGGTCTTCAGGTGCGGCCGCCAGCGTTCCGGGGAGCCGGCGAGGCGCAGCATGGCGGCGACGTTGGCCTCCGCCCGGTCCAGGTCCACCGCCAGGAAGGGCGTCAGCAGCCCCTCCCGCCTCACCACGGCTCCCTCCCCCCAGCCGGCTTCGGGGGCGCCCGGAAGTCCACCTCGTAGAGGCGATAGGAGGTCTCGGCCATGCCCAGGGCCGTGTACACCCGGCGGGCGGCCCGGTTCTCCCGCTCCACGTAGAGGCGCAGGCCGCAGACCCCGGCCCTCGCCCGGGCCTCGGCCAGGACCGCGGCGTAGAGGGCCCGGTAGACGCCCCGGCGGCGCCAGGCCGGCAGCACGTACACGCTCTGGATCCACCAGAACCAGCCGTTGCGCCAGTCGCTCCACTCCCGGGTCAGGAAC
>CAYMFV010000302.1:0-4160 GCA_964389745.1 uncultured Planctomycetales bacterium
CCACCTGCCAGTCGAAGGCCAGGGAGCCGCCGCCGGCGAAGCGGCCTTCGCCATGGACCAGGCCGGGCCCGGTCACCCCAGGGGGGGGGACACCCAGGCGCTCGAGGCGGAGGCCGAAGGACTCCACGGGCGGCAGGATGGGCCGGCCCGTGCGCCGGTCCAGGGTCTCCCAGGAGAGATCCTCGCAGGCCGCCAGCTCGAACCAGGGGCCGCCGGCCGGCGCCTCGGCGGCGGCCTCGGCCAGCCACGCCGGCTTCACAGGACCCAGGTCGGCGGCCTGCTCCTCCGGCCCCCCGGCCTCCTGGTCGTCGCCGCCGCCGAAGATGCCGACCCGGTCGTAGTAGTCCCGGTAGCGGCGGATCCGTTCCCAGTACTCGCCCAGGATCTGGACCAGGTCGCGTTCCTCGGGAGGAGTGCCGGCCCCGGGCAGGGGCTCCTCGGCGCCGGCTTCGGGCTGCACGTCCTCCGGGGGGGGGCCGGGATCGATGCTGAGGTGCCCGGTCTCGTCCACCTGCAGGCGCAGGTGGGCCCGGCGCAGGGCCAGCTCCCGGACGTGCAGCCGGCCGTTGAGGAGATCCCAGGGCGAGGCGTCGGCCACCACCTGTCCGACCACCAGGAGCGGCGCGGTGGGAGGACCGAGCTGCAGCTCCTCCAGGGCCGCCCGGCCGCCCAGGAGGTCCAGGTCGGCCCGGGCGAAGGCCAGGGGCTGCCCCAGGGCGGCCGGCCCGTAGCGGCGCAGGGCGGCGGCGAAGAGGCGGTCCTGGAAGAAGAAGGTGAAGACGCCACCGAGGAGCAGGACCACGGCCAGGAGCAGGAGGAAGCCCTTGCGCAGCAGCTTCATCGCAGCAGCCAGCCGAGGACGCGGAAGGGGAGGAAGCCGCCCAGGGCCCGGACCAGGCGGGAGCGGGACCAGCGTTCCCGCCAGGCCGGGAGGCGGCGCCGGAGCCAGCGCCAGGCGAGGAGGCCGAGGATGGCGCCGCCAGCGAGGCCGAGGACGGCGCCGCCCATGCCGGGGTAGGTGTGGAGCTGCAGGGCGGGCAGCCGGTCCTGGAGGTCCTGGACCAGCCCCCGGGGCAGGAGGTCGTCCAGGACGAAGCGGCCCAGGCGCCAGGCGAGGCGATCCAGGCCGGCCCGCCCGGCCAGGGCCAGGAGGGCGCCGCTCCCCAGGGCCACCGGGATCGAGGCCCGGAAGAGGAGCAGGGCCAGGAGGAGGAGGAGCCAGAGCCCGTTCCAGCCGAGGAGACCGCTACCCGGGTCCAGGGCCGCCGCGGGCAGGAGGGCCAGGGCGACGCCGAAGAAGAGGCCTGCAGCCACCTCCCCGGCGTCCACCTTGCCGGCGATGGCCCGGACCAGGGTGCGCAGGAGGCGGAGCATCGCGGAATCAGCATAGCGGCGGAATGAGCGCAGGCGGGTCTGCCGGCAGCCCTATGCTGTCGGGTGGAGGATCGATACCCATGCCTGAATGGCCCCTTGGAGGAGGTGGTGGACCGACGCGCCCGCGTCCGAACGGGCCGCGCCTGACCATGCCCGAGCTGCCCCGCAAGGTGGTCATCGGCCTCGGGGCGGCGGGCGTGGGATTGATCCTGATCCTGGTGATCTTCCTCACCGGGCGTGGCGGCATCGTCGAGGTGGCCGACACGGAGGTGGCGGTCATCGTCAACTACCTGAACGGCGAGAAGACCCTGGTGGTGACGCCGGGCTACAAGATCTTCATCCCGGTCATGGCCCAGGCCTTCAAGTTCGACAAGTCGCCGAACAAGTACGTCATGGAGGGCGAACGGGACCGGGGCTGGAACCGGGCGGGAGATGCCTACACGGCGCGCAAGCTGACCGTCCGGGCCAATGACGGCTCGAACTTCTGGTTCGAGACCCTGGAGATCCAGTACCAGCTCATCGAGGAAATGGCGCCCATGGTCCTGGACGACTCCGGCCCCGGCGACGCCTTCAAGCGCAACTGGATCCGGGCCTATGCCCGCTCGGTGCTCCGGGACGAGTTCGGGCGCTTCTCGGCCGAGGAGGTCGCCGACCCGACGAACTACAAGGCGGCGACCGAGCGGGCCCAGGAGCGGCTCGACGAGCTCCTGGCCTCCCACGGCATCCGCATCATCCAGATCATCACGCCGAAGCCGAAGTTCGAGCCCAGCTACGAGCAGGCCATCAACGACCGCAAGGTCGCCGACCAGGAGGTGGAGAAGCTGAAGGCCAAGGCCGAGCAGCTGCTCCAGGAACGGGCCCGCCGCCTGGCGGACATCGAGCGCGACCAGGCGACCCGCTACGAGGAGCTCCTCGGCGACCTGGAGGCGAAGCGCGTCGAGGCCGAGCGGGAGCAGGTGCGCCTCGAGCGGGAGGCCGACGCCTACAGGATCGAGCGGGTCGCGGCCGGCCAGGCGATGGAGGACCAGCTCCTGCAACAGGCCCGGGCCCTGGAGGAGCAGGCCCGGAAGGCGGCCGAGGGCCTCCGGGCCAAGGTCGAGGCCCTGGCCCGGCGGGGGGACATCCTGGTCCGGGAGGTCCTCGCCGCCCGCCTCGCCGAGATCCCCTTCCGGATCCTGCCCTACCGCCGGGACCCGACACCATTGCGCATCGAGCACCTGGGCGCCGCGGTCCTGCCCGGGGGAGGGGAACGATGATCCGCCGCCGCTGGCTCCTGCTCCTGGCCTTCCTGGTGGCCGTGCCTGTAGCCCTCGCCCTGCTCTTCGAGCGGGTGCCGCCGTCCACCATCGGCGTCAAGCAGACCCTGTGGGGCGGTGGCGGCGTGGTCGAGGAGGACTACACGACCGGCGTGCACCTGGGAATCACGGGCTTCCACGTCTGGCACCTGCTGCCCGCCCGGACCCACTTCCTGCACTTCACCGGTGGCGAGGTGCTCACCAGCGCGGTGGACATCCAGGCGCCTTCCATGGAGGTCCGCAACAAGGACGGCAACGAGGTCAGCATCGACCTGTCCATCCCTTACCGGATCCGGCCGGGGGAGGGCCACCAGATCATCCAGGAGGGCTTGAAGCACTCCTACGCGGACCGGGTCAAGTCCACGGCGGAGCGGGTCCTGCGCTCGGAGCTGGCGCAGCTCACCTCGGAGGAGATGCAGGACACGGGCAAGCGCCTGCAGATGGTCGAGAGGATCCTGCCGATCCTCAACCGGGAGCTGGCCGACTTCCACGTGGTCGCCGACGCCCTCCTGATCCGGCAGATCTCCTTCCCCCGGGAGTACGAGAACAAGCTCCAGGAGAAGCAGTACCTGCGCCAGAAGGCCAAGCTGGATGGCGCCCTCACCCTGCAGGCCAACGAGGAGAAGACCACCAACCTCATCGAGCGGCAGATCGTGGCCGCCGAGAAGAAGCTGCAGGAGGACTGGGAGAAACGGCTCCAGGAGAAGCGCTCGGAGTACGAGGTCATCCTGGCCGGCATCCGGGCCGAGGCGGAGGTCTACTCCCGGCGGACCCGGGCCGAGGGTGACGCGGCCCTGGTCATCCACGAGGCCACGGGCCGGCTGGCCATCGAGAAGGCCGAGGCCCTCCGGGACGAGCTGCGCACCGCGGCCCTGGACTCCCGGGGCGGGCGCATCCTCCTGGGCCTGGAGGCGGCCCGCAACCTGCAGATCCGGGAGGTCACCCTGGACAGCCAGGATCCGGCGGTGCCCTTGATCCTCGACCTGGACGCCCTGACCCGCCTCCTCATCGGCGGCGGGGAGGAGCCGGCTCCGGCCGGGGAGGACGGCGGCCGGTGAGCCGGCGGGGTGGGAGGCGAGCCCGGTGGCTGATGGCGGCCGGGCTGGCAGCCCTGGCGATCCTGGCAGCCCCCCGGGCCCGGCGCCTCCTGGGAGGGGAGGATCCAGCCGCCACGGCCGCGGCCGCCGCCCGGGCCGCGCCCGGAGACCTGGCGCGCCGCTGGCGGGCCGTGGACCTGGCCCTGGAGGCGGGCCGCCTCGACCAGGCCCTGGAGCTCCTGGAGCTGACTCCCGAGCCGGTCGACCTCCCGGGCCGGGAGGGGGACTGGCAGCGCCTCCGGGCCCGGATCCTGGAGGCCGCCGGTCGGCGGGACGAGGCCGCGGCCGCCGCCTGGCGGGCCACGGAGCTGGGGCCGAAGCGGGTCGAGACCTGGCGGGATCTGGGCGTCCTCCTCTACCGGTGGTTCCGGGAGGACCTGCCCCGGGGCACACG
>CAYMFV010000303.1:0-4154 GCA_964389745.1 uncultured Planctomycetales bacterium
TTCCTGGCCCGGCCGGAGGGGATGGCCGTCCTCGGCGCCCTGGGGCTGGCGGTCCTGGCCCTGGGCTACACCGGCTGGCGACGCCGGCAGGACCGGGAACGGCGCCAGCAACTCCTGGCCGAGTCGGAGCGCTACTTCCGCAGCCTGGTGGAGTCCGCCGACCTGGTGCTCACCCACTACGACCGGGAGGGGCGCCTGGTCTACGCCAGCCCCCAGGTCGAGGGGCTCACCGGCTACCGGCCCAGCGACTTCCTGGCGGATCCGGAGCTCGGCGACCGCCTGATCCTCCCCGCGGACCGGCCGGCCAACCAGCGCCTCCGGGCCATGCGCGGGGAGGGCCGTCTCGAGACCCGGACCATCCAGTTCCGGCTGCGGGATCGCCAGGGCCGGATCCGCCATGTCGTGGAGCGGCAGAGCCCGCGCCTGGACGCCGAGGGTCGGCTCCAGGGCTACGACGCAGTGGCGGTGGACATCACCGAGCTCCAGGACCTGCGCACGGCCCTGGCCCGCAGCGAGGAGCGCTTCCGGCGCATCGTCGAGACACTGCAGGAAGGCATCTGGATCCTGGACGAGGCCGGACGCACGGTCTACGCCAACCGGCAGATGGCGGCCATCCTCGGCCTGCCCAAGGGCGAGGCCCTCCAGGACCGGCACCTGGAGGACTTCCTGCCCGAGGGAGGGGGGGAGGCCATCACCCGCGTCCTCGAGCAGGCCCGGCGCGGGCAGCCGGGGCGCTGCGAGGCCACCCTGCGCAACGCCGCCGGGGACACGGTCTGGGTGCTCCTGGGCATCGGGCCCCTCCCTCCCCAGGCCGGCGCCGGCTTCGTCATCACCTGCGCCGACGTCACCGAGGAGCGGCGGGCCCGGGAAGCCCTCCTCCAGACCCAGAAGCTGGAAAGCCTGGGCGTCCTGGCCGGAGGCATCGCCCACGACTTCAACAACCTCCTGGTGGCGGTCCTCGGCAACGCCTGCCTGCTCCGGGAGGACATGCCCGAGGACTCGCCCCAGGGCGCCCTGCTCGCCGAGATCGAGGAGGCCGCCAACCGGGCCGCCGACCTGTGCCGGCAGATGCTCGCCTACGCGGGCCGGGCCAGCACCGAGCGGGGCATCCTGGACCTCTCGGAGGTGGTCCAGAGCATGCTCCGCCTCCTCCAGGTGGCGATGCCCAAGCACGTGGAGCTGGTCCTGGAGCTGGACCGGGAACCGGTGCTGGTCGAGGGCGACGCCACCCAGCTCCGCCAGATCGTGATGAACCTCGTCGGCAACGCCGCCGAGGCGATCGGCGAGGCCCGGGGTCGGGTGCGGGTCGCCACCTGCCGGCGGTGCCTGGACCGGACCGCTCTGGACGGCCTCTTCGGCGGCCAGAAGCTGGGGCCGGGCTGGTACGCCCTCCTGGACGTGGAGGACGATGGCTGCGGCATGGATGCGGCCACCCTGGAGCGGATCTTCGAGCCCTTCTTCTCCACACGCTTCCCCGGCCGGGGCCTGGGCCTGGCCTCGGTCCTGGGCATCGTCCGGGCCCACGGCGGGGCGGTGGGCGTGCGCAGCGCCCCGGGGGAGGGAACCCTCTTCTACGTCGTCCTGCCTGCCGCCGCGGTCCCTCAAGCCGGCGGCGGCGGCGGCCCGGAGGGGGGGGCGGTGGCCACCGGCGGCCGGTAGGCGGCCAGGGAGAGCAGGATGAGGGCGGCGCCGGCGGCCGCCAGGGAGCCGGGGAGCTCGCCCCACCCGAGCCAGCCGAGGAGAACGGCGAAGAGGACGCCGGTCATGTTCACCTGCAGGGCCCGGGCGGCGGCGTGGGCCCGGAGACCGAGGGTGAGACACACCTGGCCGGCCTGGGTGGTGAGCCCCAGGGCCAGGAGCCAGAGCCACTCCCCCCCCCGGGGCAGGACCAGGTGGCCCCGGGTCCCCAGGAGGGCCAGGGGAATGGCAACGAGGGGGAAGGCCAGGACGATGACCAGGGGGTGCTCGCTCCGGTGCAGGCCCCGGACGGTGGCGTAGGCGCAGCCGGCGAAGAAGGCCGAGGCCAGGGCGAAGAAGGCGCCGTCCAGGGGGGCGCCCGGGACGGGCCGGGCGACCAGGGCGACGCCCAGGAGGGCGACCAGGATGGCCAGGGCCTGGCCCCGGTGGAAGGGCTCCCGGAGAAAGAGGGCCGCGGCCAGGCCGCCGAAGAGGGGGTTGGTGTTCTGGAGGAGGACGGCGTTGCCCAGGGGGATCCGGGCCACCGCCAGGAAGTAGGCGGTGAGACCGCAGAAGCCCAGCACGCCCCGGAGGAGCAGCAGGCCCGGCCGCCGGGGCCGGAAGGGTCCCCGGGCGTGGCGCAGCATCCACAAGGTGGCGGCCACCGAGAAGAGGCTGCGCCAGAAGACCTTGTCCAGGGCGGGGATGCGGTCCAGGGCCTTGGCGCAGGCCGCCATGGCGGCGAAGCTGGCAGCGGCGCCGAGCATCCACCGGGTACCGGGGGAGGGGAGCAGGCCGGGCACGGACCGGGCTATCCTGGCCGCGAGCCTCCGGCCGTGCCATGGACTTCCTGGAACTCGTCCGCCGGCGCATCAGCGTGCGCCGCTTCCTGTCCGCGCCCGTCCCCAGGGAGACGGTGGAGCGAATCCTGGAGGCGGCCCGCTGGGCGCCCTCGGGGGCGAACCGCCAGCCCTGGTACTTCGTGGTCGTGGGCGACCCCGCCGCCAGGGCGGAGATCCGCCGGCACTGCGAGGCTGCGGACCGGCGCTGGCACGCCCGGGCCCCGGCCTGGCTCCGGACCTTCTTCGCCGAATACGAGATCCAGCCGGTGAAGGAGTTCCTGACCGACGCGCCGTGGCTGGTGTGCGTCTTCGGCCGGCGGGGAAACCCCTACTGGAAGGAGTCCGCCTGGGTCGCCATCGCCCATCTCCTCCTGGCGGCGGCCGCAGAGGGGCTGGACTCCCTGCCCTACACGCCCGGCCAGACACGCCATCTCAACCGCCTCTTCGACCTGCCCGAGGATCTCGTCCCCCTGGCGGTGCTGCCCCTCGGCCGCGCCGACCCGGCTGCCCGGCCGCGGCGGGAAGAGCACCCGCGCCGGCCCCTGGCGGAGATCGCCTGCTTCGATCCGCCGCTGCACCCCTACGAGCCCACCGAGGAGGACGACCGGCCGGCGGACCACGGCGAGGCCCCGCCAGGGGGGGGGAACGCCGGGAGGGCCGGCCCGTGAGAGGGCGGCCGCTCCTCCTCCTCCGGGACCAGGACTTCCTCCTCCACCAGCCCGGCCCGGGGCACCCGGAGTCCCCCCGGCGGCTCCAGGCCGTGTACGCGGCCCTGGACGCCGGGGCGCTGCCGGCCGGGGTCGTCGTGGAAGCGCCGCCCGCGGCCCCCTGGCCGGCTCTGGAGCGGGTGCACGAGCCCCGCTACCTGGAGCGCATCGCCGCCACCGCCGGCCAGGCCCGCACGGTCCTCGATCCGGACACCGTCACCTCGCCCCACTCCTACGCCTGCGCCCGGCGGGCCGCGGGCGCCGCCCTGCGCGCCGTGGAGGCGGTGGTCGACGGCGAGGCCCGGCACGCTTTCGCCCTCGTGCGGCCGCCGGGCCACCACGCCCTCCCGGACCGGGCCATGGGCTTCTGCCTGTTCAACAACGTGGCGGTGGCCGCCGCCCATGCCCAGGCAGAGCTCGGGTGCCACCGGGTGCTGATCCTGGATCTGGACGTCCACCACGGCAACGGCACCCAGGCCGTCTTCTGGGAACGGGCCGACGTTCTCTTCGTGTCCAGCCACCAGCATCCCTTCTGGCCGGGCAGCGGCGCCCTGGAGGAGATCGGCGCCGGGCCGGGGCGCGGGCGCACGGTGAACCTGCCGCTGCCGGCCGGCAGCGGCGACGCGGAGTACCTGTACGTGTACCGGGAGGTCGTCGAGCCCCTCGTGGACGCCTTCCGGCCGGACCTGGTCCTGGTCTCTGCCGGCTTCGACACCTGGCAGCACGACCCCCTGGGCGGGATGCGCCTGACCACCGCCGGCTACCGGGCCCTCTACGGCCTGTTCCGGGCGTGGACCGAGCGCCACTGTCCCGGCCGGCTGGTCGCGGTCCTGGAGGGCGGCTACGACCCGGCCGGGATGGCCCGGGTGGTGCCGGCGGTCCTGGAGGTGCTGGCGGCGGCGGCGCCCGCTCCGGCCCCGGACCTGCC
>CAYMFV010000304.1:0-4150 GCA_964389745.1 uncultured Planctomycetales bacterium
GGGGGGGGCCCGTTCCCTGGCCGGCGCCCTGGGGGCCCTCCGGGAGGCGGCCGCCGTCGCCCGCGCAGCAGGGGCAGGCGGCGGCGAGGATGCCCCTCTGGCCGCCCTCGCCCGGGTGCTGGAGGCGAGCCTGCCCCTGCGGGTGGCGGCCTCCCGGCGACCCGAGGTCCGGGGTGCCCTGGATCTCGCCCGGACCTTCGGGCTGCCCCTGCGGGTGGACGGCGCCGCCGGCGCCGGGGAGCTCGCCGAGGAGCTGGCCGCAGCCGGCGCCGCGGTCCTGTTCAAGGTGCCCCTCTTCGCCTCCCTGCCCGACCTCGGCCCCGACTGGGAGCCGCCGGCTCCGGACGTCCTGGCCCGGCTCCGGGCCGCGGGCGTCCCGGTGGCCCTGGCCGTGGATCGCTACGGGCGCTGGTCCCTCCTCCTGGAGGCGGCGGCCGCCGCCCGGGGCTTCGGCCTGGACGAGGAGGCGGCCCTGGCCGGCGTCACCACCGCCGCTGCCCGCTTCCTGGGTGTGGCCGACCGGGTGGGCTCCCTCCTGCCCGGCCGGGACGCCGACTTCGTGGTCCTCACCGGCCCCCCCTTGGATCCGGCCACGACGGTGCAGGAGGTGCGGGTCGCCGGCGCCGTCGCCTGGCTGCGCCCGGAGCGGGAGGAGTACGGTGCCGGCGCCATGGTGGTCCGGGCCGGCACGGTCTGGACCGGGGACGGCCCGCCCCTCACCGGCGGTGCCGAGGTGCTGCTCCAGGACGGCCGGGTGGTGGCCGTCGGCCGCCGGGTGCCCCATCCTCCCGGAGCGGGCTTCCTGGATGCCGGCCCCGCCGCCCACCTGACTCCGGGCCTTGTGGACGCCGGCGGGCGCCTCGGCCTGGGCCGGAGCCGGCCGAGCCCGGAGATGCTCGTGGAACTCCTGGCCGCCGGCTCCCGCTTTCGGCCGGACTGGGTGCAGGTGGCCCGGGCGGGGGTCACCACGGTGGTCCTGGAACCCGCCTCCCGGGGCTCCACCCTGACGGCGGTGCCGGCGGTGAAGACCGCCGCCGTTCTCGAGGAGGCGGCTGTTGCCGGTCGCTCCGTGGTCCACTTCTCGGTCGCCGGGGGCGACCACGCCGCCCGGACGGCCCAGCTGCGGAGCTCCCTGGAGCGGGGCAAGGCCTACTTCGAGAAGTGGGAGAAGTACCGGAAGGAGCGGGCCGAGTGGGAGAAGCAGCACGCCGAGAAGGAGCAGAAGGAGGCGGCCGAGGCGGAGGCCGCCCTGCGCAAGCGCCTGGTGGAGGGCCTGGAGCCGCCGCCCGAGGAGAAGCCCGCCGAGGAGGAGGACGAGGGCGCCGTCACCGAGGAGGAGGCGCCGGCCGCCGAGGGGGATCCCATCAACGGCCTCTGGGAGGCGATCCTCGAGAACGAGATGCTGCCCGAGCCGGTGCGGGTCCATGCCCGGCTGCACCACGAGGGCGCCCGCATCAAGGCGGTCCTGACCTCGCCGGACTTCCCCGAGGAGGGCAGCTTCGAGACCGAGGGCACCTGGGACGAGGAGAGCCTCACCGCCCGCTTCGAGGTGGAGGTGGACGCCGGCATCTCCCTGGTCGTCATCTGCGAGGTGGACGCCCCGGATCACATGGCCATCCGGGTGGAGCTGCCGGGCATGGGCTCCTTCGACTTCGAGGCCAACCGCATCGAGCGGGAGGACGGCGGCGGCGCGATCCAGGCGCCGCGGCGCCGCCTGCGCAAGGACAAGGGACCCCAGCCGCCCCGGAAGGACCCCCGCCTGGAAGGGCTGCGTGCTCTCTTCGAGGGTCGGGCCGTGGCGGTGGTGGAGGCCCGCCGGGCCGACGAGATCCGCCTGGCGGTGGCGACCTTCCGCGACTTCGGCCTCTCCCTGGTGCTGCTCGGGGCCGACGAGGCGCCGGAGGTGGCTGGGCTCCTCCGGGAGGCGGGGGTGGGGGTCCTTGCGGCTCCGCCCTTCGTGGTCCGGGAGGAGGGCGCCGACCAGGTGCCGGCCGCCCGGCTCCGGGCCCTGGGGCTGCCGGTGGCCTTCCGCTCCGCCGCCGAGGGGGGGGCGCGTTTCCTGCCCGACGCCCTGGCCCTGGCCACCCGCTACGGTCTCGGCGCCGAGGATGCCCTGGCCGGCCTCACCTGGCAGGCGGCCGACCTCCTGGGCCTGGCCGATCGGGTCGGGCGCCTGCGCCCGGGCCTGGACGGCGACCTGGTGGTCTTCAGCGGGCCCCCCCTGACCCTGGGAAGCCGCGTCCTGCACGTCTTCGTGAATGGCCTGGAGGTGCCGCCGCAACCGTGATCCCTGCCCTCCTCCTCTGTCTGCCCCTGGCGGTGGTCGGTGGTGACCGGGACCCGGCAGCCGGGGAGCCCGGTGGCCCCCCCCTGCTGATCCTGGCGGCCAAGGTCTTCACCGCCGGCGAGCAGGGCACCCTGAACCGGGCGGCGGTCCTGATCCGGGACGGTCGCATCGAGGCGGTGGGTGCTGCCGGCGAGCTGGCGGTGCCGGCCGGTGCGGAGGTCCTGGACCTGGGCGACCAGTGGCTGGTGCCGGGGATGGTGGAGCCCCACAGCCACGCCGGCGGCCCGGGCGCCGACCTCAACGACATGGTCTACCTGACCAACCCGGACCTGGACATCGAGGGCGCGATCGCCCCCCACAACCGCCAGCTCCGGGACGCCGTGGCCGGCGGCGTGACCAGCGTCCTCTTCATCCCGGGTTCGGGGACCAACATGGGCGGCTTCGGCATCCTCCTGAAGACCTGGGGGGACACGGTGGAGGACATGGTGGTCCGGGCACCGGGCTCCCTGAAGGTGGCCCAGGCCGGCAACCCCGAGTGGTACTCCTGGGGGGTCGGCCGGGCGATGATGAACTGGAACACTCGGGACACCCTGGAGCGGGGCCTCGCCTGGGCCCGGGCCCACGCCCGGGGCGAGGCACCCTGGTCCCCCTTCTGGCGGCACTTCTCGGGTCTGGCCGACGGCAGCCTCCCGGTGAGCGTCCACACCCAGATCTACCAGGTGGTGCTGATGACCATCACCATGCTGGACCGGGACCTGGGCATGGATGCCTTCATCGACCACGGCACCTTCGACGGCTACAAGGCGGCGCCGGAGGCGGTGCGCCTGCACGTGCCGGTGATGAACGGGCCCCGGCAGTACTGGTACGACCGCTCCCGGGCCCGCTTCCAGGGTTGCGGCGCCGGCTGGGCGGAGGCGGTGCCAGACGGCCTGCTCCTGGGCTACAACACCGACGCCCCGGTGGTGCCCCAGGAGGAGCTGCCCTTCCAGGCGGCCATGGCGGTGCGCCTGGGCCACGACGATCCCGAGGCGGTGCTCCGGGGCATCACCGTGAACCCGGCCCGGGTGCTCCACTACGACGACCAGGCCGGCAGCATCCAGCCGGGCCGGGACGCGGACCTGGCCGCCTGGACCGGCTTCCCCCTCGATCCCCGTTCCCGGGTGGAGAAGACCTGGATCCGGGGCCGGCTGGTGTACGACGCCCGGCGGGACGGCCGCCGTTTCTGACCCGTGGTCGTCCTCCTCCTCGCCCTCTGCTGCCAGGCGCCGGCCCCTGCCGGTGGCGGGGAGCCGGGCTTCGTCCTGGACGTGGGCGTGGCCCTGACCATGGAGGACCGGCAGGTCGTCCACAACGCCCGCATCCTGGTGGGGCCCGACGGGCGCATCGCCGCCGTGGGCCGCCAGGAAGCCGTGGCGGCGCCGCCGGGCTGGCCCCGGGAGTCCTGGCCGGATTCCTGGGCCTTCCCGGGCTGCGTGGACCCGCACACCCACGTCCAGACCACCGGCGGCGACATCAACGACATGGTCCTGCCGGTGAACGCCGAGCTACGGGTGCTGGACACGGTGGAGCCCTGGAACCCCAGCTACCGCCGGGCCTGCGCCGCCGGGGTCACCAGCGTCAACGCCATCCCGGGCTCCGGGACCAGTCTGTCGGGCTCCGGGGTCCTGGTGCGCCTGCTGCCGACCCGGGTGGTGGCGGAGGCAGTGCTGCGCCACCCGGGCTCGGTCAAGGTGGCCCAGGGCTACAACCCAGAGCGCCGGGGGGGGGACCTGGGCCTGACGCGGATGGGAATGTGGTGGCTCCTGCGCCACTGGCTCGACTGGGGCCGGCAGGCGGCAGCCGACGACCGCTTCGACCCCCGGG
>CAYMFV010000305.1:0-4127 GCA_964389745.1 uncultured Planctomycetales bacterium
CCGGGGTGCCGTCCGGGAGCTGGCCCGGGTCCTAGGGGTGCCTGCCGGCGAGATCCAGGAGGTGACCCGGGCCCTGCCCGGCCACTGGGAGGGGGGGGGCGACCCCGAGAGCCTGCGCCGGCATCCCCGGACCGCCCGCCTGCCCCTGGACGCGGAACCGTGGCGGACCATCCTGGCCGAGGCGGCGGCCCTGGACGGCCTGCCCCGGCACCTGGGCGTGCACCCCGGCGGCGTTGTCATCGCCCCCGGCCCCCTCACCGACCACCTCCCCCTGCAGCTCGCCGCCAAGGAGACCGGCCGGGGTCGGCTGGTCATCACCCAGTGGGACATGGATCCGGTGGAGGAGGCCGGCCTCCTCAAGATCGACCTCCTGGGCAACCGGGGCCTGGCGGTGATCCGGGACGCGGTGGCGGCGGTGGCGGCCGGCACCGGCCTGCGCCTCGACTTCCAGCAGGTCGACCCCGAGCGGGACTCCCGGACCCGCGAGCTCCTCGCCCGGGGCGACACCATGGGTTGCTTCTACATCGAGTCCCCGGCCATGCGCAGCCTGCTGCGCAAGCTGGGCTGCCGGGACTTCCCGACCCTGGTGGCCGCCTCCTCCATCATCCGCCCGGGCATCGCCTCCTCGGGGATGATGCAGGCCTACATCGAGCGCTTCCACCACGTGCGGCGTTGCGGCCGGCACGAGGACTCCTGGTACCTGCACCCCGGTCTGCGCCGGCTCCTGGCCGGGACCTTCGGGGTCATGGCCTACCAGGAGGACGTGCTCAAGGTCGCCGAGGAGCTGGCGGGCATGACCCCCGCCGACGCCGACGGCCTGCGCCGGGCAATGACCCGCAAGCGTGCCCACCAGAGTCTCGCGACCTGGCGGGAGCGCTTCCTCAGGGGCGTGGTGGCCCGGGCGGCGGCCACCGGCCTCGACCCCGCTCGGGCCCCGGAGGTAGCCCGGGAGCTGTGGCGGCAGATCGAGTCCTTCGGCGGCTACTCCTTCTGCAAGGCCCACTCGGCCAGCTACGCCGAGGTCTCCTTCCGTTCCGCCTACCTGCGCGCCCACCACCCGGCGGAGTTCATGGCCGCGGTCCTGGCCAACCAGGGCGGCTACTACTCCACCTTTGCCTACCTGGCCGAGTGCCGGCGGATGGGCCTGCGGGTGGTCGGCCCCTGCGTGAACCGGAGCGCCGCCAGCTTCCGGGGCCTGGGCGGCACGGTGCGCGTCGGCCTGGGCCAGATCCAGGGCCTGCACCAGGAGACCCTCGCCGCCCTCCTGGCCGAGCGCCGCCGGCACGGTCCCTTCCGCAGCCTGGAGGACCTCCTGCACCGTCTTGCCCCCCCCCCGAAGGACCTGGAGGCCCTGGTCCGAGCCGGCGCCCTGGACGCCCTGCCCGACGGCCTCGGTCGGGCCGAGCGGATGCGCGCCGCCGCCCTCTACCGGGCCCGTCGGGGCGCTGCCCGGGCCGGGGCGGACGGAGCGGATGGCCTCTTCGCCGGAGCGACGGCCCGCGACCGTCCCCTCCGCCCGCCGCCGGTGGGGGAGTTCGACCGCCGGGAACTCCTGCGCCTGGAGCAGGAGGCCCTGGGCTTCCTGGCGAGCGTCCATCCCCTGGAGCTGTGGCGGGAGGAGATCCGCCGCAGCGGCGCGGTGCCGGCCCGGGAGCTGTCCCGGCACCTGGGCCGTCGCGTGCGCCTGGTGGGCTGGCAGGTGACCCAGAAGCCGGTACGCACCCGCCGGGGCCAGCTCATGGTCTTCGTCTCTTTCGAGGACACCACCGCCCTCTACGAGGCGGTGATGTTCCCCGCCGTCTACCGGCGGCTGGCGCCCTGGGTGCTCACCCGGGGACCCTACCTGCTGGAGGGGATCCCCCGGGAGGAGCACGGCGCGGTCACCGTCGAGGTCCGGGACCTGCGGCTGCTGGCAGCGGCCCGGCCCGAAGCCGTGTCGTAGCGAGCACCGCTTTGCCGCGGCGCCGCCTGCATGCGGCAATGTCCTGCACCGAAGTCATGATGCACGCGCATCATTGCGCAGTTTCCTTCCCGGAGTATCCTCGGTTTCGTGCAATCCAGTTGGGTTGTGCAACCCTTTCCCCCCGCCCCCTGCCCGATGGGCCGAGCGAAGCCCTACCGCGTCGTCAGCCGAGACAAATCGGCACTCTTCGGAAGACCGTCGTCCACGCAGGAAGTGCGCGTGGGAGCGGTCGCCGTGGGGGGCGCCCGACCGGTGGTCATCGCCGGCCCCTGTGCCGTGGAGAGCCGGGAGCAGACACTGCGGGTGGCCCGGGCGGTCCGAGCGGCGGGCGCGCAGATCCTGCGGGGCGGCGCCTACAAGCCCCGGACGAGCCCCTACGACTTCCAGGGTCTGGGTCTCCCTGGCCTGGAGATCCTGGCCGAGGCGCGGGAGGAGACCGGACTCCCCGTGGTCACGGAGGTGATGGATCCTCGCCTCGTGGATCAGGTCGCGTCCTATGCAGATTGCCTCCAGGTCGGTGCCCGGAACATGCAGAATTTCGCCCTCCTGCGCGAGGTCGGCCAGCGGGGGATTCCCGTGTTGCTCAAGCGGCACTGGGCGGCGACCCTCGACGAGTGGTTGGGGGCCGCAGAGTACATCGCTGCCGAGGGCAATCTCCAGATCATCCTGTGCGAGCGCGGCGTGCGGACCTTCTCCCAGGGCAGCTACAACCGCTTCACCCTCGATCTCAACGTCGTGCCGGCGGTTCTCCAGGCGACATTCCTGCCCATCATTGTCGACCCCAGCCACGGCACCGGGGTGGCGAGCCTGGTGCCGGCGGCGGCCCGGGCCGGCCTGGCTGCCGGCGCCCATGGTCTGATCATCGAGGTCCTGAGCGACCAGGCGGATCCGACGGGAGCCTTGTGTGATGGCTACCAGTCGATCACGGCCTCGGCCCTTGCGGATCTCATCCAGGAGGTCGGGCTGGAGAGCGACCAGGGTGCCCCCTGGCCCGTGGATCTGAGTGCGCCATGAGATCGTTGGCGGCGGTGCTCCGGGCTCTGGCGATCGCCTGTGCCGTGAGCGCGGCAACGGCGACCTGCGGCCGGCCGGATGCCAGCGGTGCTGCGCCGGCGCAACCTGCCGCTGAACGACGCGGCACCCCGCCCATCGCGCCTCTGGATGCCGCCGCGGACCAGTTCGTGGACATGACTGCTGCGGCTGGCATCCACTTCGTCCATGAGCTCGCCGATGGGCGTATGGACAACATCGTCGAGAGCGTCGGCTCTGGCGCTTCCTGGATCGACTATGACGGCGACGGCGACCTGGATCTCTATCTCGTCAACTCCGCCTGGTCTGCGGAGGTGAGCGGCTGCCCGAAACCGGAGCAGAGCAGGCACAACCGGCTGTTCCGCAACCTGGGCAACGGGCGTTTCGAGGACGTGACCGACGCCGCGGGGGTGGGCGACGATGGTTTCGGGTTCGCGGCAGCGGTCGCCGACTATGACAACGATGGCCACCCGGACATCTACGTGCTCAATCTGGGGCCGAACAAGCTGTATCGCAACCTGGGAGATGGCACTTTCGAGGACGTCACGGCCCGGGCTGGCGTCGGCGGCGCGGCCTGCTCCGTGGCCGCCACCTTCTTCGACGCCGATGGCGACGGCCACCTCGACCTCTACGTCGGCAACTACCTGGACTTCGATCCCGAATACCGGACCCACTACGCTCCCGACGCATTTCCCGGTCCGCTTGCCTTCGCGGCGGAGGCGGACGCCTTCTACCGCAACAATGGGGACGGGTCCTTCCGGGAGGCAACGGCCGGGTCGGGTCTCGACGTGGTGCCGGCCCGCGCCATGGGTGTCGCCGCCGCCGACTTCGACGGCGACGGCCGGACGGACCTGTTCCTGGCCAATGACGCCTCCGCCAACTACCTGTTCCACAACGACGGCGACGGGCGCTTCTCCGAGGTGGGCCTGCTCGCCGGCGTGGCCTATGGGGTGCATGGCGAGGCGACCGGGGCCATGGCCGGTTTCGTCGGCGACATGGATGGTGACGGCCTGCCGGACCTGAGCGTGACGGACACGGCCTACGGCTCCCTGTACTGGAATCGCGGGAGCTGCCAGTTCCTCGACCAGGTCGTGGCCGCCGGCGTCGCGGCGCCCTCTGGCCAGCGGGTCTCGTG
>CAYMFV010000306.1:0-4116 GCA_964389745.1 uncultured Planctomycetales bacterium
ATCCCGGGCCGTGGCAGGCGTCGCAGCCCCAGCCCGGCTCCTCGCTCTCGAGGAGGGGGGCGTGCGCCGTGGCGGCGAAGGCGCGCACCGTCTTCAGGTGACAGGAGGCGCAGTCGTCGGCGACCGCCCAGTCACCACGCTCCTGCCAGCGCGCCGGCGGGCCAGGTGCCCGGCCCTGCCGCCAGGGGGGGGCGAAGGTGGCACTGGTCACCTCGGGGCCGGAGGGCGCGAGCAGGGTACAGGCCGCCACCAGGCCGGCGGCCGCCAGGACGGCCGGCAGGCGCCAGGACATCACCAGCGCACTCCCAGGATCCGTTCGATCTCGGCCCGGTCGAAGGTCCGGGCACCGTCGTGGCTCACGTCCTTGATCTGCTGGCCGTCCAGGCCGACGAGCTGGTCCAGGATGACCCGTTCCAGGTCCAATCCACGCTGCACCGTCACCGGTACTGCAGCCACGGGGACCGGCGTGCGGATGTCCGAGAAGTCGTAGATCTGGACCCCGGCGCTGGCAGCGGCTGCGTACACGTAGAGCTTGTTCAGCGGCGGCTCGAAGGCGTTCATCGCCAGCACGTCCCGGACCGGGGAGCCGAAGGAGACGGCCAGGAGCAGGGTCGGGTCGAGGGGATCGTTGATCTCGGCCAGGCGCAGGCCCCCGGCCCCGTCGGCGATGAACAGGTACTCGTGCTCCAGGGAAGGGGTGGTCTCGTCCCCGGGGTCGTAGTGGAACTTCGGGAACACGGCCCAGGCATCGGTGGTGGGGATGGTCTGGATGACCACCGGGAGCTGCGGGTCGCCGAGGTCGACGATGCGCACCCCGGCCGAACCGTCGGCCACGTAGGCCTCCATGCGGAAGGGCTTGAGACCGCTGGCCGGCGGGTCGGAGTAGTGGGGGAAGAGGGCCACCGAGCGCGCCTGGTTGGGCGCGGGATCGGCGCCGTTCAGGTCGAGGAGGGCGACCTCCACCGGCAGGGCCGGGTCGCGCACGTCGAAGATGCGCAGGCCGGCGTCGCCGTCGGCCACGAGCAGGTGGATGCCGTGCACGGCCAGGCCCCGGGGATCGGCGGCCGGTGCGCTGCCGACGCGGACCGGAGCCGTGGGGTTGGCCAGGTCGAAGGCGACCAGCCCGTCGCTGCCGCTGGCAACGAAGAGGCTGTCACCGACCAGGGCCACGTCCCGGGGATCGCTCACCGTGCGGCGGGCGACGATGGTGGGCAGCACCGGGTCCGACAGGTCGACGACCACCAGCCCCTCGACGCCGTCGGCCACGTAGGCGCGGCGGGCGAAGCCGTCGATGGGGTCGGTCCAGACCACCAGGTCCCGGGGCTCGGTGAGGGTCAGGTAGCCCACCACCTGGGGCTGGGAGGCATCGCTCCGGTCCACCACGATCAGGCCGCCGGCCGGCGGCGGCGCCAGGGCGAAGAGGTAGCGCCGGGTCAGGTTGAAGTTGTCCGTGCCCAGGCCCAGGGCAGCGGGGTTGCGATGGCACTCCTCGCAGCGCCGGGGCGTCACCCGGGTCGTGTGGGGGTTGACCGGGTTCATGGACAGGCCGGACAGCCCCCGGGCCGTCACCGGCATCTCCTGGTGGAGGACGGTCTGGCCGAGCTCGTCGTTCACCGTGGCCAGGACCTGGCAGCCGGTGACGTAGGGCGCCACCTTCCCATCCTTGTTCCAGCCCATCTGGAAGGCCTTGAAGTTGAGGAAGTACTTCTTGGCGGTGGACGGCTTCCCGGGGGTGTACTCCCCGGCGATCATGTCGAAGCCGTCCTCCCCGAGCTCGCGGTTGAAGTGGCAGCCGTAGCAGTTGTTCTGCCAGGCCGAGTGGCAGGTGTAGCACTCGACCCCCCCCTGGGCCTTGAGGTGGCTGGCGGTCATGTACTGGGCCGCGAGGGGGTTGTACTCGGGGGAGGCCGGGTCGACGATGTCCTTGACCTGCTTGACCACGCGCTCGGCGCCGTCCACCTTGCCGGTCAGGATCATGCGCCCGTTGTCCCAACGCAGGTTGGTGTGCTTGCGGCCCTGCTCGGTGAGCATCGTGCCGTACTCCTCGGGCGTGCCGTGGCAGTCCTCGCACTCGATCTCCGTGGCCTGGTCCATGTGCCCGTAGATGTTGCCGTCGCCCATGATCTCCTCCCGGACGTGGCAGTCGATGCAGTGCATGCCCCGCTCCATGTGGATGTCGGGGGGGTTCACCTCCGGGTTCTGGTACTCGTAGGAGCCGTAGATGGGTTCGGACGTCAGCCCCGCCCAGTTGGGACCGGTGGGCGTGCCCGGCGGGAGCTGGGCCATGCCCTGGTAGGAGAGGCCGATCCGGGCACCGCGGTAGTGGCAGTGGGAGCACTGCTGGTAGGGGATCTTCCGGGTCAGGCGGTGGTACTCGGGGTGGCCCGGGGCGAGGACGTTGCGAGTCGGGTCCCCGGAACGGCTCAAGCCGTCATCGGCATAGGGCATGTGGCAGGCGGCGCAGCCCTCGGAGCGCCACTCCCCCTTGTGGCCCGGATCGTCCCGGGGGGCCCGGCCCCGGGACCAGAGGTGGCAGCGGGTGCAGATCTTCCGGGGCACGTCGCTGTAGTGCCGCTCGAAGGAGTCCGGCGGGAAGCTGGTGATCTCGCCGGGCACCTGGTCCAGGGAGTGCAGGGCACCCCGCTCCACCGGCACGTCGCCGTCGTCGTCCACCACCGGCATGTTGCCCCAGATGGCCGTGCGATCCGGGAGCAGGCCGTTCTCCCAGGCGCCCCCGGCCAGGTGGCCGGTGGTGGTGGCCATCATGGACTTCTTCAGGTCCGAGACGTAGGAGGCGTGGCAGGCCGTGCCCAGGCCCTGACCGGTCTGGCCGCAGGTGGTCTGGACCACCCGCAGGTTGGTCGGGTTGACGAAGCGCAGGTACTCCTTGTCGAAGTAATCCTCCGGCAGCACCGTGGCATCGTTGGGCAGCGGCGCCTTCGCCTGGACGTGGGCCTCCTCCTTCCGGGTCGCCTTCGGGTTGCCCCCGTGGCAGTGGGCACAGCCCAGGGGGTAATAGGGGTGGGCGGCCTCGATGCCCTGGTGGCAGGCAATGCAGTTGCCGGTGGCCTCCTCCCAGGGGGAGCCACCGGTGCGGGGAGCGGTGTTCAGGTCGCCGCGTCCACAGCCGCCGGCGAGCGTGAGGGCGGCGGCGAGGAAGGCAGCCGGGCCGACTACGAGGAAGGAGCGGGCAAGCAAGCGCATGGCGATTGGGGGGGACAGGGGAATCCCGGTCCACGACCGGGCCGCTGAGAAGCAGAATCCCGTATTCAGGCGGGACCTGTCAAGGGAATGCCCGGAAAGCGCAGATGGCCAGGCTTTGCCAAAAGACCATGCTTTTACTGCATGATGTTGTCTGGCCCCCGCTCCCCGGCGCGCCTATCTTGCCAGGCCATGGATGCCCCGCCGGACCTCCAGGACGCCTTCCGGAGCCTGTCCACAGCCCGCCTGGCCTCGGCCGCGGCCCGGCTGGGAATCGCCCTCCAGGTGGCCCCGCCGGGCCTGCAGCCCGTCCTCCCAGGGACCCGCCTCGCCGGGCCCGTGCGCCCGGCCCGACACATGGGGACCGGGGAGGTCCTGGCCGAGGCCCTCCAGGAGGCCCCCGCCGGGGCCGTGCTGGTGGTCGACGACCGGGGTCGCCTGGACGAGGCCTGCGTGGGTCCGGAGCTGGCCCGCCTGGCCCAGGCGGCCGGCCTGGCGGGGATCCTGGTCTGGGGCGCCCACCGGGACAGCGCCGCCCTCCGGGAGATCGGACTGCCGGTCTTCTCGTACGGGGCCAGCCCCCTGCCGCCCCGGGGCCGGCGCCCCCGGCGGGGCGACGCCCTGCGCACCGCCCAGGTGGGCCGCTTCCTGGTGGACGCCTCCTGGGTGGTCTTCGCCGACGAGGACGGCGCCCTCTTCCTGCCCGGCGACCGGGCCGGGGAGCTCCTGGCCGCCGCCCGGGCCGAGGCCTGACGGCCTGACGGCCGGCGGGTTCAGGCGGGCGCCAGGGCCCGGCCGCTGGCCGCGTCGAAGAGGTGCAGGCGGTCCGGGTCGGGCCGGAAGGGCGCCACCTCGCCCTCCCGGGGCGCCGCGGCGGCGGGGACCCGGGCGACCAGGTGGAGCCCCGGCGTCCCG
>CAYMFV010000307.1:0-4112 GCA_964389745.1 uncultured Planctomycetales bacterium
CCGCCCCACTGGTACATGGCGAAGGTGGCGTAGTACCAGTAGTACATGTCGCAGGCGCCGCCCTCGGGATCCCAGACCGGCGGCCGGGAGAGGATGAGGTCCACCTGCTTCTTGAGCAGCTCGTAGTCCGGGTGCTCCCGCCAGGAGCGGTAGCGCGTCGCGTCGCTCATGAAGATGCGGCAGAGGAGGGAGACGGCGGTGAGGGACTCGGAGCGTTCGGGAGGGAACCGCTCGAGCCAGCCCGGCAGTCGGCTGGGCGGGCCGCCGGGGCCGCCGCCATCTCCGAAGGCGTAGCCGGTGCGGCCGGTGGCGGGGTCGGTCATCTGGTCGAACCAGGCCCGGGCGCCCGCGTAGGCCTGCCGGTCCACCGGGATGCCCCCCTCCTCGGCGGTCTTCAGGGCGAAGACCATCCAGCCGGTGATGGAGGTGTCGTTGTCGCCGTCGGGGACGAGGCTGTAGCGCCAGGCGCCGTAGGGGTTCCGGGCCTCGAGGATGAGGCGCACGGCGTCGCGGACGTTCCGGGCCAGGATGGGGGACCGCCCGCCCATGGTCCAGGCCTCGCCCACCGCCATGGTGGCGATGGCGTGGTTGTAGAGGGTGGGGTTGCCCACCTCGTCCCCGAAGAGGCCGTCCACCCGCTGCTGGCGGCGCAGCCACTGGATGCCCTTGCGCACCACCTCCCGGTAGGGGCCCCGGGACATGGTGTTGTTGTTGCCGAGGAAGGCGAGGAGGGCCAGGCCGGTGACGCCCACGTCCACCGCCGGGTCGCCGGCGCCGTCGCTGGGCGGCTCCTCGGGGAGGGGGTCGTGGAGCCAGAAGTCGTCGGCGTCCCAGTAGCCCTCGTCGGGGTCCTGGTGGTCGGCCAGCCACTGGAGGGCGAGGCGGACGGCCTCCTCGGTGGGCGTGCCCGCCCGGCGGGCGTGGCCGCGGCCCCCCCGCTCGCCGAACTTGCCCCCGGCGCCACCCCCCAGGCCGATGGCCTCGTTCCAGTCGAAGCGGTCGAAGGGGGCCTCGCTCCGGAAGTCCACGTCGCCGCTGACCTCCAGGGGCTCCAGCTCCTCGCTCTCGGGGAGCTCCGCCTCCTGGAGGACCGGCTCCTCGGGCTCCACCTCCTCCACCTCCGCCGGGGGCGGCATCTCCCGCTTCTCGATGGCCGGCGGCGGCGGCGGCACCGTGGCCTCGATCACCGGCGCCTGGCTGGGGGCCGGCCGGAGGAAGCCGAAACCGGCCACCAGGAGGCCCACCAGGGCGTGGATGGCCACCGAGGCCAGGAGATAGGGCATCCGCTCGAGCCAGTGCCCCAGGACCTCGGTGAAGCTGGCTTCTCCATGGCTGGCAAGGACGTGTTCCTGCATGGCTCCCACCTCCTCGGGCTGTGGCTGCCAGAGACCCGGGGCTCGTTGCCCCATCCATCCAGGAAGAACGGATGACGGCGGCCGGCGGTTCGAGCGGGCTGCCCCCGCCTGGCCCTGGCCCCGGTCCGGGCCCCGGCCCCTGGCGCGCCGGGCGCCGCCATGGGAGAATGAGTCTCTGGAACAGGAGGAATGGACCGGATGATCGAGATCGGCAAGCGCGCCCCCGCTTTCACCCTGCCCGACCAGGACGGCGAGAAGGTCCGCCTGAAGGACCTGGCCGGCCGCTGGGTGGTCCTCTACTTCTACCCCAAGGACGACACGCCGGGCTGCACCACGGAGGCCTGCGAGTTTACCGACAGCCTCGCCGACTTCGAGGGCCTGGACGCGGTGGTCCTGGGCTGCAGCCCCGACCCGCCCGAGCGGCACCGTCGCTTCATCGAGAAGCACGGCCTCGAGGTGCGGCTGCTCTCCGACCCGGAGCACAAGGTGATGGAGAGGTACGGCGCCTGGGGCGAGAAGACCCTCTACGGGCGGAGGAGCGTCGGCGTCATCCGCAGCACCGTGCTCATCGACCCCCGTGGCCGGGTGGCGCACCACTGGCGGAGGGTCCGGGCCAAGGGCCACGCCGCCCAGGTCCGGGACCGCCTGGCCGGGCTCGCCGGGGCCTGACCCTCGGCCTCACCAGCCGGCGGCCTGGCCGTCCTTCCGGGACTCGGAGGCGCCGTGGTACACGCCGTTCTCGTCCCGGAGGATGGCCTGGTAGCCGCCGTAGGCGCCGACCTGCACCTGGATGCGGTGTCCCTTGCGGGCCAGGGCCCGGACCGTCTCCCAGGGGAAGCCGCTCTCGAGGCTGACGACGCCGCCGTCCCGCATCCGCTCCCCGGTGGGCTGGCTCGAGCCCGAGTGGGCGATGCGGGGCGCGTCGCCGGCCTCCTGGACGTTCATGCCGAAGTCGATGTGGTTGACCAGGACCTGGACGTGGCCCTGGGGCTGGAAGGCGCCGCCCATGACGCCGAAGGCCATGTACGCCTTGCCCTCCCGGGTGACGAAACCGGGAATGATGGTGTGGAAGGGCCGCTTCCGGGGCGCGTAGGAGTTGGGCCGGCCGGGGGTGAGGTCGAAGAGCTCGCCCCGGTCCTGGAAGCAGAATCCCAGCCCGTCGGGGCAGAGGCCGGAGCCCATGCCCCGGAAGTTGCTCTGGATGAGGGAGACCATGTTGCCGTCGGCGTCGGCGGTGCACAGGTACACGGTGTCGCCCTCGTCCAGGGCCGGGTTGCCCGGCGGGTAGGCCCGGCCGGCCCGGTCCATGCGCAGGAGCTCCCGCCGCCGGGCGGCGTACTCCTTGGACACCAGCTCCGCTACCGGCACCGCCGCGAAGTCGGGGTCGGCCAGGAAGCGGGCCCGGTCCTCGAAGGCCAGCTTCTTGGCCTCGATCAGAAGGTGCAGGTGTTCGGGGCTGCCCCAGCCGAGGCTGCGCAGGTCGTAGCCCTCGAGGATGTTGAGCATCTCCAGGGCCGTGATGCCTTGGCCGTTGGGCGGCAGCTCCCAGACCTCGAAGCCCCGGTAAGTGGTGGAGACGGGCTCCACCCACTCCGAGTGGTGGGCGGCCAGGTCCTCCTTGCGGAGGAAGCCGCCGACCCGGCGCATGAAGGCGTCCATGCGCTCGGCGAACTCGCCCTCGTAGAAGAGGTCCCGGCCCTCCTCGCCCAGGCGCTCGAGGGTCTCGGCCAGGGCGGGGTTGCGGAAGACCTCGCCGGCCCGGGGGGCGTGCCCGCCGGGCAGGAAGGTCTCGGCGAAGCCCGGCCAGCGGCGCAGGATGGGGGCGGAGCGCTGCCAGTAGTACGCGATGAGCTCGCTCACCGGGAAGCCCTCCCGGGCATAGCGCACCGCCGGCGCCAGGACATCCCTCATGGCCAGGCGCCCGAAACGCTCGTGGAGAGTGAACCAGGCGTCCACGCAGCCGGGGACGGTGACGGGCAGCGGGCCGTGGGCGGGGATGCGCTCGAGGCCCCGGCGCTGGAATTCCTCCAGGGTCAGCGCGGCCGGCGAGCGGCCGCTGCCGTTCAGGCCGTAGAGGCGCTGGTCGGCCTCGATCCAGACGATGGCGAAGCAGTCGCCGCCGAGCCCGGAGCCCGTGGGCTCCATGAGGGCCAGGGCGGCGTTGGCGGCGATGGCCGCGTCCACGGCGCTGCCGCCCTTCTTGAGGATGTCCAGGGCCACCTGGGTGGCCAGGGGCTGGCTGGTGGCGGCCATCCCGTGCCGGGCCAGGACCTCGGAGCGGGTGGCGAAGGGGCGCCCGGTGATCCGATCCTGGGCCGCCAGGCTGCCTGCCAGGGCCAGGGTGGCGACGAAGCCGAGGAGAGCGGTGCCGTCCATGGGGGCAGGATAGGGGGGAGGAGGGCGATGGGGCCCAGGGATGGGGCAATATGTTGCCCTGTCTGCGCTCCCCAGGGATTCCCCGAAAAAAACCTGGGGAAACGCCGGACGGGCGCGAACAGCCGTATGTGCCGGGATCCGTGTCCGGGGCCCGGGTTCGTTGGACCTGGAAACCTGACCCCGTCGAGATGGTGTCTTTTCTGCCCTCCCGCCCGGTCTTCCTGGGCCTCTTCCTCATCCCCGTCCTGCTCCCGCTGGCCTTTTCCTGGCCCGGTGGCGGCCCTGGCGATCCCGACTCCCCCGGCGCCCCGGCCGATCCCTTCCACCGGGCCCCCGGCTCGGTGCCCCAGCTCACGGACGGTTTCTCCGACTGGCCCCTGT
>CAYMFV010000308.1:0-4108 GCA_964389745.1 uncultured Planctomycetales bacterium
CCTGCATGTCGATGAAGTCCACCACCACGATGCCCCCCACGTCCCGGAGACGGAGCTGCCGGGCGATCTCCACCGCCGCCAGCTTGTTGCACTCCCGGGCCGTCTCCTCGAGGCTGCCCCGGTCCAGGCGGCCGCTGTTCACGTCGACGGCCGTCAGGGCCTCGGTCTCGTGGATGACGATGGTGGCACCGGAGCCCACCGGCACCCGGGTCCGGAACAGGCTCTGGTAGTCCCGTTCCAGGTCCAGGGCCTCGAAGAGGGGTCGGCTGGCCCGGTAGCGCTCCACCGGCACCCGGTGTTCGGGGGCGTAGCGCTCCAGGAAGGCCTCCAGCTCCCGGGCGGACTCCTCCTCGTCCACCACCACCTGCTCCAGGTCCGGGGCCAGGAGATCCCGGACCGCCCTGACCACCGGCGACTCCTCGGCCAGGAGCAGTCCCGGGCCGGCGGCGACGGCGCAGGCCCGCCCGAGTTCCCGCCAGCGCCGGAGGAGCTCGTCCAGGTCCCGTTGCAGCTCGGCCTTCCGGGCCCCGGCGGCCGCCGTCCGGGCGATGACGCCCAGGGGGTCGGCGCCGGCCAGGCCGGCCACCAGGCCCCTGAGGCGTTCCCGTTCCCCGGCCTCCTCGATGCGCCGGCTGACTCCGGGACGCCCGAGGGAGGGCATCAACACCAGGAGGCGACCGGCCAGGGAGACGTAGGTGGTGAGGGTCGCGCCCTTGCCCCGGCCCGGGTCCCGGAGCACCTGGACCAGGAGGCGCCGGCCGGCCCGGAGCAGCTCCTCCACCCGGCCCGGGCGCGTCGGCCCCTCCGCCCTCGCCCCCCCCCCTGCGTCGGCGTCGGCGGCAGCAGCCGCCGCCTCGGTGGGCGTGGCGGCGACCTGGAAGGGATCGGCCGCCGGATCGGCGTAGCCGGGATGGACGTTCCCGGCGTGGAGGAAGCCGGCCCGGCTGTCGCCGTAGTCGACGAAGGCGGCGTCCAGGCCCGGCTCCACCTGGCGGACCTCCGCCAGGTAGAGATTGCCCACGAGGCTGCGGCGCCCGGCTCGGGCGTGCCGCAGGTCGAGAATCCGGGAGCCCCGGGCCAGGACCACCCGGACCTCCTCCGGGTCCCGGGCGTTCACCGCCAGGAGCGGACCCGGGGCTCCCATCACTCCCTCCCCCCGGCGCCCTCCTGGAAGGCCTCCGGCTCCCAGTCCAGGCGGCGCACGCTCAGGCCCGGGGCCGCCTCGCCCGCCAGGAACTCCAGGATCTTCTTCAGGCCCGGAGCTGCCCCCCCCCGGCCGGCGCGAAGGGTCAGGATGCAGCCCTCGGAGGTCTGCTCTACCGTCACCAGGCTTCCCCCCCCCTGCGGCCGCGCCGGGTCGGGCCAGGCCCGGGCCAGGGCCTCCCGGGCGGCCACCTCCGGCTGCAGGCCCCGGACCAGGTAGCGCCGTTCCTGGGGGGGCCGGGGCCGGCCTGCCTCCCGGAAGACCCGGAGGACGCGGATCCCCGGGGGCGCGACGGCACGCAGGCGGTCGCAGATGGCCCGGGAGGGCCAGGGGGCCTGGAGCTCGATCCAGAGGCGCTCCCGCTCCGATTCCCAGCCCAGGGACAGGGGGTCCTCGAACTGGAAGCGGGGCCGGGGATGGAAGCCACCCCGGAAGGCCAGGGGCAGTCGGGCCCGGCGCAGGGCCCGCTCCATGGCCTCCTGGAGGTCCAGGTGGGACAGGAAGCGGGCCGGCCCCTCCTTGGCGTACTCCACCCGGTAGCGCAGGGGCTCGACCGCCTTCACCGCTCCACCTCCTCCTGGAAGCCGGAATGGAACAGGGCGGCCAGGGCCTCGGCCGCGGCCGCCGCCTCCGGCCCCCGGGCCTCGATGAGGATGCGGGTGCCCCGGGTGGCCCCGAGGGTCATCACCGAGAGGATGCTCCGGGCGTCGGCCCGGCGTCCGTCCGCCTCGAGCCAGACCTCGGCGTCGAAACGGGCGGCCGTGGTCACCACGGCATGGCTCGGCCGGGCGTGGAGGCCGTGGCTGTTGACCACGGTGACGGTGCGCCGCACCGGTTCCGCCATGGGCCGGGGCCGGGCGGGGCCTCCTCAGGGGGCCGGGGAGAGCTCGCTCAGGAGCTCGATGACCTGGCGGGGTGAGGTGGCCTGGCAGGCAAAGGGCACGAAGTCCTGGTGCTGGGCCACGTCGGCGATCCAGCGCAGGACGGCCAGATGCTCGTCGGCGTTCTCCGCCGGCCGCACCACCGAGAAGAAGACGTGCACCAGCTCCCCGTCCAGGGCCCGGAAGTCCAGGCCCTGGCGGTGCACCGCCACCACCACGCTGACCTTCTCCACCCCGGGCAGCTTGACGTGGGGAATGGCCACCCGGTGGGAGGCCGTGGAACCCATGGCCTCCCGCTCCCGGAGGGCCTCGAGCAGCTCGTCCCGCCGCTCGGCCAGGCTGGGGTCCACGCGCACCAGGGCGTCGGCCAGGGTGGCCAGGACCGAGTCCGCATCGGTGGCTTCCAGGTCCAGAAGGATGTGCTCCTCGCTCAACAAGTGGGTGTAGGTCATCGCGGGAGGTTCTCGTCGTGGGCGGCCCGGTGCCGCCGGCCCTTGGCCGAGTGGATCTCCTTGAAGCGCAGGTACTGGCGCTCCAGCTTCTCCACCGCCTCGTCCACCGCCGCCCGGCTCTCCTTGGCGACGGCCCTGGCCACGAAGGGCTCACCCCGGTGGCGGTGCAGGATCATCTCGCATACCGTCTCGTCGTTCTCCCGGTCGAGGATGACCTCGCCGAGGCGGAAGGCTTCCCCCAGGCGCTCGAGGGCGCCCAGGCGCTCGCCGGCGTAGTCACGGAGGGCGGGGGAGAGTCGGTCGCTGCGGGAGGTGATCTCGATCTTCATCGGGAGGTCGCGGAGGACGCCGGGTGTGCCCTGGCCGGACGGCGCGGCGGGATGCGACAGCATAGCCGTGCGGGCCCGGCGCCAGTAGCCGGCGAAGGGGTCGGGCCGGTAGTGGACCCGCCACATGTAGAGACCGGCGGCAGGGGCGGTGGGCCCGGCCCGGCGCCGGTCCCGGGACTCCAGGACCGCTGCGGCCCACTCCGGGTCCCGGCGGCCCCGGCCGACCTCCAGGAGGGTCCCCACCAGGTTCCGGACCATGCGGTAGAGAAAGCCCTCGCCCCGGAAGAAGAGGAGCAGGCCGTCCCGCCGGGGCAGAAGGTGGATGGCCTCGAGGCGGCGGACCGTGCTCCGGGTGGTGGCCCCGGCGGCACAGAAGGCGGCGAAGTCGTGCCGCCCCACCAGGTGCCCGGCGGCCTGGCGCATCGCCTCGAGGTCCAGGGGTCGCCGCTCCCAGGCCGTCCGGCCGGCCTGGAGGACGGGGCGGACCGGGGACAGGGTCAGGCGGTAGAGATAGGTCTTGGCCACGGCGGAGTCCCGGGCGTGGAAGCCGGCGGGGACCTCGACGGCGGCCAGGACGGCCAGCTCCTCGGGCAGCCAGGCGTTCAGGGCCAGGTGCACCCGCCCGGCGGGCAGGCGGACGGCCGTGTCCAGGTGCACGACCTGGCCCCGGGCGTGCACTCCGCTGTCGGTCCGACCGCTGCCGGTGACCACCAGGCGCTCTCCAGTCAGGGCCGCCCAGGCCCCTTCCAGCTCCTCCTGGACCGTGGGCAGGCCGGGCTGGCGCTGGAAGCCGTGGAAGCTCCGGCCGTCGTAGGCCACCAGGAGGGCGAGGCGCCGCAACCCGGTCATCAGGCGTCCTCGCCTGTCCCCTCGCCCCCTTCCCGCCAGTCCCGGCGCTCCTGGAAGGCCGCCCCCAGGATGGCCGGGTTCAGGTACTCGAGACGAGTGCCCACGGGAATGCCCCGGGCCAGCCGGGTGACCCGGACCCCGGTGCCGGCCAGGGCCTCCCGGACCAGGAGGGCGGCGCCCTCCCCCTCCCGGTCGGCGCCGGTGGCCACCACCACCTCCCGGACCTCGCCCCGCCGGGCCCGGCGCCGGAGGCGTTCCAGGGCGGCGGCCTCGGGGGTGCTGCCCTCCCGGGGAGCGAAGCCCGCAAGGAGCACCAGATAGACCCCCCGGTGGACCGCCGCCCGCTCCAGGCGCTCCACCTCCCGGGGGCCCTCCACCACCACCACCAGGCCG